>JBJTCK010000042.1:0-31331 GCA_046091825.1 Actinomycetota bacterium
CCGATGGCGCATCTGTGGGCGGCGTCGTCGGCCGCGGTCATCGAGGCCGACATGAGCGATGACGACATGCGCGACACGATGATCGCTTGTTGCTACTTCCTCGGGCTCACCGCCCGTCTCGCGCGCGGGGCGAATCCTGCAACAGTGCGGGCACCGGTGCAGGCGATGGTACTCGACCGCGCGCACATCTTGTTCCTCCCCGGCGAAGTGCTCGTGGACGTCGGCAGACTCTGGAGTGACCTCATCGGACGTCCAGAGTCGTTCACTGTGGGGCTCGCCAACGCACACCTGCGCTATCTCCCGCTCGCCAGTCACTTCGCCGAGCCAGGCGCAGACCGTCGCTACGAGACCGTCACCGCCGGACTTGCGCCGGGTGAGGTCGACCGAATCGTGTCGACAGGAGCTCACCAATTGTTGCTGGCGACATCACAGGACTAAGTCCCATTGAAGTTCGAGCCCTCTTCGATCCAAAAAAGTCTCAACGCGGCCAGCCTGGTGCGTACCGTGGCCACGGACACGACTGCTCCCAGATTCTGGCGAGTCGTAGACAGACGTCCTCACGATGCCGTGGCGCATTGATCATCACACCAACCGGCAATCCTCCTGACGTCAGTCCGGCCGGAAGACTGATGGAGGGGAGGTTTGCGACGTTGGCGAACATGGTCAACAGAGCGGCATGTCCGCCATGGCACTGCCTACCTGCGATCTCAGTAGGCATCGGACCCTCTGCAGCGAATGGCGCGCAGGCGTTTGTGGGAGTCAGCAGTACATCAACCTGCTCAAAGATCTCTGCCACACGTAGTTCGAGAGCCCGCCGTTCCCGTTCGACTCGTGCGAAGCGCGGAAGCGTTACTTCCCTCGTACGGCGCCACCCCTCCACCGTCCGCGGGTCGAGTTCGTGTAGGCGCTCTTCCCAACCATCGGGCACGGAGACAAACTTGTCCGCACCCTCCATGAGGACGTAGATGCCTATGAAGTCACTGATACGGAGGTCGACGTCCACTCGTTCCATCCCTGCTGCTGCGATCAATCGATCTGCGGCAGCAGAAGTGATGGAGACGACTTCCGGGTCGACAACGACAAAGCCAAGATCACTCGACCATGCCGCTCGAAGACCACCAACTTCAAGGTCCTCGATGATCCGCGAATACGTGATTTCTGGTGCGGGAAGAGAAGTCCTGTCACGTGCGTCAGGTCCGACGGCAAGGTCGAACAACAACGCGGTATCTGTCACGCTTGTTGCAAGAGCAAAGTTCACTGCGTTCTGAGCATGCCTCGTGACCCCCAGAGTGGGGACTCTGCCGTAGGTCGGCTTCAAACCAGGCAAGTTGCACGAACTAGCAGGTCCACGTATTGACCCTCCACCGTCGCTCGCGGTGCCGAACGGAACCACTCCTGCAGCGACCGATGCAGCCGTTCCGCCACTCGAGCCTCCCGGCGTTCTTGATGTATCCCACGGATTGCGAGTCACACCCAGAAGCGGGCTCGCGGTGTAACCCCACGCCCCAAACTCTGGTGTGGCGGTCTTGCCAATCGGAATTGCGCCGGCTTGTCGAAACCGCGCAACGTGGATGTCGTCACGTGTTGCAGCCGGACCATCTGCGAACCAGTGTGACCCCATGGTGGTTGGCATACCAGCACAGTCCTCGAGATCCTTGACTCCAAACGGCACACCCGCGAGGGGGAGGCTCAGTTTTTCTGACCGGCGCGCTCGATCTACCTTGTCAGCGGCCTTTAACGCGCCATCGACATCAAGGTAGACAAACGAATTCAATTCGTCTTGCGACGACTCGACAGCTTCGAGAGCTATTTGCACCACTTCGCGCGCCGACATCTCGCCACGACGAATCAGATCGGCAGTGGAAACGACGTCATGCCCCTCCATGTACTCACCCTAGCCGCATCAAAACGGGCTGGGTTCAGACCGGCGCCATCCCTCTCCGATCTCCGCAGACATGCAACGACAACAACAGTGGGCGTTGAGGGACTCGAACCCCCGACCCTCTCCTTGTAAGGGAGATGCTCTAGCCAACTGAGCTAAACGCCCGTGCGTGCGCCTGACCCGGTGATGCCGGCACGACGGATGTGGGCAGGCGCCCTGCGCTACCCGCAGCCCCTCTGGCAGGGCCTGGGTACCCCCGGACGGACACGTGCTGCTGGTACTTTTTCCGCCCATGGACTGGATCTCTGACCCCACCGCATGGAGTGCCCTCGCCGCGCTCCTCACCCTCGAGATCGTGCTGGGGGTGGACAACGTGGTGTTCATCTCCATCCTCGCGTCCAAGCTCCCGGCCGAGGAGCAGAGCAAGACCCGACGGATCGGCATCCTCGCGGCCGGCGGGATGCGGGTGCTGCTTCTCCTTGCTGTCGGGTGGATCATCACGCTGAAGAAGGAACTGTTCTCTGTCGGTTCGGTCGGTTTCAGCGGCAAGGAGCTGATTCTCCTCGCAGGCGGCCTGTTCCTGATCTACAAGGCGACCAAGGAGATCCACCACAAGCTGGAGGGCGACGAGGGCCACACATCGGCAAAGACCGCGCCCACGGTGGCGGCAGTTCTGGTGCAGGTTCTGCTGCTCGACCTGGTGTTCTCCATCGACTCCGTCATCACGGCCGTCGGCATGACCACCTACGTGCCGATCATGGTCATCGCGGTGGTGGTCTCCATCTTCATCATGCTCGGTGCGTCCGGTGCGATCTATCGGTTCGTGAACGCTCACCCGTCCGTGAAGATGCTGGCACTCGCGTTCCTCCTGCTCATCGGCACCACGCTGATCGCGGAGGGGTTCGGCCAGAAGATCCCGAAGGGGTACATCTACGCCGCCATGACCTTCTCGGTGTTCGTGGAGGTGCTGAACATCGGGTCACGGCGCAAGAAGCCGAAGATCGCCCCCGTCCACCTGCGCGAGCCGGTGACAGAGGGCTGACCGCTCGTCAGGTTGTCGGCGGGGACGTCGGCGCGACCGTTGCCGGCGGGGTCGTCGGAGGCGAAGTTGACGGTGGTGTAGTCGACGGGGCGACAGTTGTCGACGGAGCCGTCGTCGTGATGGTCGTTGTTGTGGTCGTCGTTGCGGGTGGGATCACGAACCCGTTGGCCCATCCCCAGCGGATGTCCATCGGTGCCCCCACAGGGAACCCCACGGTGGACGGCTGTGCATCGAGGAAGCGGCGCAGCTGCGCCCACCCGTCCCATGCGGAGATACCCGTGGTGGGGCACCCGCCGCGCACCTGCGAGCATGCCGCGGTCTGCACGGTGATTGCTGCGAGTCGCAGTGGCATGCCCATCTGCACGCCGCGCGCGGCGAGCACTGCCCACTGGCGCGCCTGGGACCCCGACTGGGTGTGGATCTGGGGCATGGCGAGCACGTTTGGGCCGGCGTGCGAGGACACCCACAGCACGTCGTCGATGGTCCAGCCGTTGTTGCAGGTGAGATCGTTGCCGAAGGTCTGCGGGCACCCGTCGGCAGAGCCGAAGTTCCACAGTCGCGCCTGCGTCCTGTCCACGTAGCCGTCCACCCACGCGCGCGCCTGGCCGGGCGGCCCCCAGCCAGGCTCCAGGTCCACCGCACCGGCGATGACCACCCGGGGGTCGGACTCCGCACGTGCGGCCGCGACCAGGTTCGCCCATGCCCGACCGCCGAGGTAGCCGTTGAACGCGGTCACGCCGCCGGAGTTGCTGGTGCCGAGAGCGACCTCCCAGGGTCCCGGCCCGCACTCGGCGAGGCCGGCAGCCCAGGCGGACGTGGTGGCCACAACCTGTGCGTTCGGGATGACCTGGCCGAAGCCGTTCGCCCCGCCCGCCACCTGCTTGCCGAACGAGAGCACGACAACGCCCTGGCGCACCTTCTTTGCCTGGTCGCACGCGGCCGCGCGGATGACGGGGACGGCGGTGTCGATCGGCTGCACGTCGCGGCCGCGCACGTAGCTGCCGATCGCGACCACCCAGTCGGGCGAGGTTCGCGCCGGCACTGCCTTCGGGTACCACGGCGCCTCGGTGGACACTGCTGCGGCCGACGTCTCGCGCAGCACGATGCGGGGGTTCTTGGTGCAGCCCTTCGCGCACCTGCCGGGCAGCGGCGAGAACGCATCGACGTTCACGTGGGTTCCCTTCGATGCCTTGCTGCGGGTGGAGAGCGCGACGACCATCACGGTGTTCGCCTGCTTCGGGGAGGTGAGCGTGACGGCCCGGCGGACGGTGCGGGGCGAGTACTGGTCGACAGTGCGGACTTTCTTGCCGTTGACGAAGACCGCCACGCGGCCGTTGCGGGGACCGGCCACGTACCACATGGCGAAGCGGCGTCCGTTCACCCCGTACAGGGCCGATGCGCCGGTCACGGTGGTGGTGTGGAGCACGCCGCCGTGGGCCGCCGTGGTCTTCTCCTCCGCCCATGCGGACAAGACCGGGGCGGCGGCGGCCGGGGAAGCAGGAGTGACGAGCGGCAGAGCAAGGCACGCAGCAACGATCACTGGGGGGAGCCGGCGCATGGCCTCACCGTACCGCCGTGCAGGGCGGCGTTGCCGTCACCCGAAGGCGCGCACGGCCCTCGCCCTGATGGCCTTCACGCCCTTCGACTCGTCCGGCAGCTTCCACTTCTCGCGGTCGAAGCGCTGCCCGTCGAGCATGTTCACCGTCCATGCGGTGTCGTAGTTGTACTCACTGGAGGACCAGTAGAAGCTGCGCCTGATCGAGTTGATCGTGGGCACCGCCGAGAAGAGGTTGCGGTGTGCCTCGGCCAGTTCGTCGGCGGACGGGAGGAACCAGTCGGTCTTGCCCCCGTACACGAACGACCACGCGAGCCATGCCGCATAGGTGCCGGGCCCGTAGTTGCGCACGATCGCCTTGGTGTTCGCGTACCCCGTGCCGATGGCCTTCGACCGGACGCGCTGGTGCCGCGCGAGCCCCGACGGACCGTCCCGGTACAGGGGCCTGTTCCTGTCCTTCACGGAGAGCTTCTTCCATGTCACCCCGACGAACTCGGTCTCCACCGGCGCCATCTCCAGCCACCGCCCCCACGGCTTGTGCGTCCCCGCATCATGGAAGACGATGCCGCCGCCGGGGCCGACGTCGCCGATCTTGCACGGACCCTCCTCCGTGCACCGGTTCCCGGTGAGACGCGGCGACGACACCGGGGGCAGGCTGCCGGCGACCGGCCCGAACGCACGCACCGCGACCAGGCGGAACGTGAGGCTGGGGAACCCGGAGCCGCGGTGCATCGGCATCCGGCGGAGGTCCTTGCTCGACTTCACGCGGCCGAGCCCGTTCTCGTCGGTGAACTGCGTGCCGTCCTGGAAGAGTTGGTACCACGCGTAGTTCGGGGAGTTCTCCGATGACGACCAGTACGGTGCCTTGTCCATCGCCGGCCGGCCGCGCAGCGCGTGGAAGTTGTAGAGCGCGTTCAGTTCCGCGTGCGACGGGAGGAACCAGTCGTCGAGGCCGTTGATGACGCGCGATGCGACATGGGCGGCGGCGTATGAGCCCGGGCCGCCCTGGGCCACGATGGCCGCGGTGTTCGCGGCCCCGTAGCCGATGCCCTTGTGGTCGATGATGGTGCGGAGGTCGCCGCCGTGCACGGATTCCGTGGGCCGCAGCGACCACGGCAGGCCCCGCCCGCTGCGCAGCGGCACGGCCTCCATGTACCTGCCCCACCACTGCGGAGACTCTGCGACGTGGAACACGGTCCCCCCGCCCGGGCCAGTGTCACCGGGGCGGCACGTGCCTCCCCCGGCGCAGGTTGCGGCAATGGAGACGCCCGCACCCGCGGGCACCGCGGGCGCGATGCAGAGGATGCTCAGCGCAAGGAGCGCCGGCGTGCGGAGGTGAGGGCGTCGAGCAATGGTCGTGAGTTTGCCACCACGGGCGAGCGGCGCACTGCAGGATCGAGAATGAGTAGGTCCCTCCCGTCGGCGTCCTCCACCACGCACCCGGCCTCGCGGCAGATCAGCACGGCGGCGAGGTAGTCCCACACGCCGTGGTCGTGGAAGTCGACGTACCCGTCGAGTGCGCCTTTTGCCACGAGCGAGATGTCCAGGGCGGCGGCACCGAGCGACCGTGTCTGCCACCAGCCCGGGTCGCCGGGCGGCGCACCGTTCACGCCGATCACCGCGTCGCCCAGGCTGGTCATGGGCACAGCCCGCAGCGGCACGCCGTCACAGTTCGCGCCGCCGCCGCGGACTGCGGCATACCGGGTCTCGCTGCCGGACTGCTCGGCCACGAGCGCGGCGCGCAGCCCGTCCCGGTCGACGATGCAGATCGAGGTGGCGAACCACGGGAGCCCGCGGCTCGCGTTGGTGGAACCGTCGAGCGGGTCGACCACCGCGAGGAGGCCATTGCCCTCCACGCCGCCGGTCGCGCCGTGCGAGCCGCTCTCCTCGGAGAGCACGTCGAAACCCGCGGACTCGAGCATCGCCACGATCACGTCGTCGACGACGACGTCTGCTGCGTACTGACCTTCGCGCTCGCCGGAGAAGTCCCAGTTCTCGATCTCGTCCAGCGTGTCGGCGGCGGCGTCCGCAACGTCGTGGAGGAAGCCGATCAGGTCGCGGTCGTCAGAGTCGTAATCGAAGCGGGGCACCCCCAAACGGTAGTGTGCGGTGCGTGGCCGTCATCGACATCGCGGGGTTCGTGTCCGACCTGAAGAGCCACGCAGTGGACCACGGTTTCCACGTGCACGACGAGCGTCACTTCGTGGAGACGTACTCGCTCAGCCAGCTGTGGGAGGTCGACCTGCATCCGGAAGAGGCTTGCAGCGGCCCGATCGACCTGCACGTCAGCCTGGAGATCGACCCGCGCGCGCTGCTCAACTTCGAGGACGCCGTTCTCGCCATGGAGGACCCCGACGGCGACCCGCCGGACTCGTTCGTCTTCCAGTTGGTGTTCACGTGGGCGTTCCCACCCCTCACGTCGCCCCCTGACCTCCTCGTGCTCGCCACGGAGATTGCCGGGATCGGCGGGCTGGAACTGCCGCTCGAGATCTCCGCGATCGACTCCTTCCACCAGGTCACAGACGCACCGGAGCGCAGCCTGTCGGTCGTGTCGCGCATCCAGGTCACCCTTGCCAGCGTGTACAAGGGAAGCGACGAGGCCCTGTGTGGGGTGCTGGACCGCTGCCGTGAGGTCAGCCTGGACCTGCTGGAGCGCGTGCCGCGCTGGATCGACGCCGACTAGGCAGGAATCTGCCTGGTAGGCCAGGTAGGGATCGAACCTACGACCAAGGGATTATGAGTCCCCTGCTCTAACCACTGAGCTACTGGCCCGTGGTGAAACGGGAAATGGCTCCGGGGGTGGGGCTCGAACCCACGACCCACGGATTAACAGTCCGTTGCTCTGCCAACTGAGCTACCCCGGAATGGGCCGAAGGGCAGGCTACCAGCGGCACCGTCACCCGCCCACATCCGCGGCAGCCCGGCTCCCGTGCTCAGTCGTCGTCGAGGAAACTGCGCAGGCGCTGGCTGTTGTTCGGGTGGCGCATGCGGGCGAGCGTCTTCTGCTCGATCTGGCGGATGCGCTCCCGCGTGACGCCCTCCTGCTTGGCAACCTCGTCGAGGGTCTGGGGCTCCCCCGTACTGATGCCGAACCTCTTGTCCAGGATGCGACGGTCGCGTTCCGGGAGGTTGTGAAGCTCGCTCGCGATCGCGGCGATGAGGTGCTTGCGCTGGGTGATGTCCACCGGTGAGTCGGGGTCGTCCTTGTCGAAGACGCGCTCCGCCCAGGTGGAGGAGTCCTCGTCGGAGCTGATCGGCTCGTCCAGGCTGATGGAGACCGAGGCAATCTGCTTCAGTTCCTCGATCCTGTCGACGGGGATCAGCGTGCGCTCCGAGAGCTCCTCGAAGGTGGGCTCGCGCTCGAGCTCCATGGTGAGGTCACGCTCGGTCTTGGTCATGCGGTTGATGAGCTCCACCACGTGGCTCGGCACGCGGATCGTGCGGCCCTGGTCGGCCATGGCCCGCATCATGGCCTGGCGGATCCACCAGGTTGCGTACGTGGAGAACTTGAAGCCCTTCTCCCAGTCGTACTTCTCCGCGGCCCTCATCAGCCCGATGTTGCCCTCCTGGATGAGGTCGGCGAGCGGCAGCTCGCGGCCGTCGTATCGGCGGGCGATGGACACGACAAGCCGCAGGTTCGCCTTCACGAGATGCTCGAGCGCCTCGTCACCGGCGCGGATGACAGAACGCAGCTCGTGGCGCTCCGCACCGGCGACCCGCTCGCCCGAGTCCGTCCTGCGGCGGGCCTCCTGCATGTCGCGGATCGCCTTGCCGAGCCTGCGCTCGTCCTCCGCGGTGAGCAGGTCCACCTGGCCGATTTCGTGGAGGTACATGCGCACGGCATCCCCTGCCTCGGGCCCTGTCCCCTTCGGGACCGCCCGTGGCGTGGAGGTGACGGACCGCTGCGGGGCGGCGCGGCCCTCGCGTTCGGGGCGGTCGATCGGGCCGGAGATGTCGGCCTCGATACGGGCGATGGTGATGTCGGATTGCTTCAGCACAGACTCCGTCTGACGCAGGAGGTCCTCCGTGAGTTCCGCGTTGCGCAGCACGTGGGCGACGTTGTTGGCCTCCACCTCGCCGGCCTCGTTGCGCGAGGCGAGCAGTGCCGCCCACTCCGCCGGGTCCACGGTGGGGTGCGGGGGCTGGCGCCGCTGCGTGCTCACGCAGAGGCTCCTGCCCGGTCGGTGAGCCACTGCAAGAGCGTGACCGCGGACTGTGCCGCACGGTCCGGGCGGGGCATCTCGGCGAGGGCCACGCGTGCGGCCTGGTCGCGGCGCAGCTCCTCTGGGTCCGTGACCCCGACACGCCGGGCCAGCTCCCTGCGCGCTGCCGCGGCAATGAGCGTGCGGGCCTCCACGAGCGCGTCGGCCTCCGCGTCATGGACCGCGGCCCGCTCGATGATGTCCGCGGCCTCGCCCTCCACGAGCGACAGGGCCCGGTGGACGTCCCCCTCTGCCTCGGCGATGGCGCGGAACGCCTCGCGGTGGGCCGGGTCTGCGAAGAGGTCCTCGATGAGCCACGGCGCGATCGCGTCCCAGTCGTGGATGAGGAGCGCGAGCGCGACGAACCCCGCACCGTCCGGGGCCTGGCGGACCGGTGCCGAGACCGTGGCGACCGCTCCCCTGCCCCGCTCCGCGATGCGGATCAGCTCGGCCTGCGACACGCCGGTCTGCACCGCAACCTCGCTTGCGTAGAGGCGCCGCACGTTCACGTCGGGGTGCTCGTTCACGAGTTTCATGGCGAGTTCTGCCGTGCGGGCTCTCGACTCCGGCGTGCGGGCCGGGTTTGCCTGGTACAGCCGCTTCAGCCGGAACCCGAGGAACGGCATGGCGCCGTCGACAGCGGCCTGGAGGCTGGCGGGGTCGGAGTTGGCGAGGTCACCGGGGTCCTTGCCCTCCGGGAACTGCGCCACGGACACGGTGACGTCGTACTTCTTCTCCCACTCGTAGAACTTCTCGGCGGCCCCCTGCCCTGCACTGTCGGCGTCGAAGGCGAGCACGACGTTCTGCGCGTAGCGCTTCATGAGCTTCACGTGCTCCTCCGTGAGGGCGGTGCCGCACGTGGCGATGGCGGTGGTCACCCCGCTGCGGTGGAAACCGATGACGTCGGTGTACCCCTCGCACACCACGACCTGGTCGCGCTTGACCGCGTCCGACTTGGCCCAGTTGAGCCCGTAGAGAGTGCGCGACTTCGTGTACACCGGCGTCTCGGTGGAGTTCTTGTACTTGGCCTGGCCCTCGACGCCCGGCAGGATGCGGCCCCCGAAGGCGACCGCGTTGCCGTTCTCGTCGAAGATGGGGAAGAGCACCCGCGCGCGGAAGAAGTCCTGCATGCGGCCCCGCTTGTTCTCGAAGCCGAGGCCCAGTTCCCGCAGCATGGAGGCCGGCGCGCCGAGCGACGTGCAGAGCACGTCCCAGTCATCCGGGGCCCACCCGATGCGGAAGTGCCGGGCGACGTCGCCGGCCAGGCCCCGCGAGCGCAGGTATTCGCGGGCGGGGCGCGCATCGGGCGCCTCGAGCAGCCTCTGGTGGTAGAAGGAGACGGCCTGCTCCATGACCTCCAGCAGCTCCTTGCGGTGCTTGCGCTGGCCGGTGTCCGGCCCGGACGTGTAGCGCAGCTCGATCCCGCACTTGCCCGCCAGCCTCTCGACCGCACCGACGAAGTCGAGGTGCTCGGTCTCCATCACGAACGTGAAGATGTCGCCCTTGGCGCCGCACCCGAAGCACATGTAGCGGCCGGTCTCGTCGTTCACGCTGAACGACCCCGTGCGCTCGGAATGGAAGGGGCAGAGCCCGGTCTGGCTGCGGCCCGTGCGGCGCAGCTGCGTGTGCGGCGAGACCAGGTCAGAGAGGGTGACGGCAGCGCGCACGCGCTGGATGTCGTCCTCCGCGATCCCCATGCCCCACACCATAGTGTCGCCGTGCGACGCGACGGGACGGCGGGAAGGTCACGGGACGGACTTACCCCGCGGCTGTCTCGGCCCGGACGGACGCGACGATCGACACCGCCAGGATGAGCCCGATGACCGAGAGCGACGCCGCGATCGGCATGTGCCACCAGTACGAGATGGTCATCTTGACACCGACGAACGCGAGGATGACGCCGAGGCCCGTCTGCAGGTACTGGAACCGGTCACGCATGTCCGCGAGCAGGAAGTACAGCGCCCGCAGGCCGAGGATGGCGAAGGCATTGGAGGCGAAGGCGATGTACTGCTCCCCGGTCACGGCGAGCACGGCCGGCACGGAGTCGACGGCGAAGATCACGTCGGTGATCTCCACCATCACGAGGACGGCGAGGAGCGGCGTGGCGATGCGCTTGCCGTTCACCCTGGTGAACATCTTCTGGCCGTCGAGTTCGTCGGTGGAGGGCACGAACCTGTGGAAGATCCTCATTGCGCGGCTGTCCGACGGGTCGAACCCCTCGTCATGGGTCTGGAGCAGCTTTATACCCGAGTAGAGCAGGAACAGGCCGAACAGGATCAGCGTGAACTTGAACGAGTTAATGATCGCCACGCCGGCGAAGATGAACCCGAGACGCATGGCGAGTGCCCCGAAGATCCCCCAGAAGAGCACCCGGTGCTGGTACTGGGCCGGCACCTTGAAGTGGGCGAAGAGCACCGCCCACACGAAGACGTTGTCGACACTGAGGCTCTTCTCGATGAGGTAGCCGCCCATGTACTCGCCCGCGGCTGCCCCGCCGAACTCCCACAGCATGACCAGGCCGAAGAGGAGCCCGACGCCGATCCATGCGGCGGACTCGATGGCGGCCTCCCTGGTGTGGACCACGTGGGCCTTGCGGTGGATGACGAGGATGTCGAGGAGGAGGAGTGCCGCGAGCACGCCGATCAGGACCGGCCAGTGCCACCCCCCGACGTCGAGGTCGACCTTGCCCCCGGAGGAGTTCCCGGCCACCGAGAGGACGGACAGGACTGGATTCATGACGGGGTTCACAGGCATGGATTGTATGTGGGCAGGCAGCGCCGCCCCGGCTCACCGCAGCGGTGTGACCGAAGACTCTCCTGCTACTTCGTCTCGGACTTCGACCCGCCGATGACCGCCTGCGCGGCCGACAACCGAGCGATCGGCACGCGGTACGGGGAGCAGGACACGTAGTTGAGCCCCGCGTCGTAGAACAGCCCGATCGACTCGGGGTCCCCGCCGTGCTCGCCGCAGACGCCGAGCTTCATCGACTTCTTCGTCTTGCGGCCGCGCCGCGCGGCGGTGCGCACGAGCTCGCCGACACCGGTCTGGTCGATCGTCTCAAACGGGTTGCGCTTCAGCAGGCCGGCCTCCAGGTACGCCGGCATCATGCGGCTCTCCACGTCGTCGCGGCTGAAGCCGAACGTCATCTGCGTGAGGTCGTTCGTGCCGAAGCTGAAGAAGTCGGCGACCTCGGCCAGCTCGTCGGCGCGCAGCGCCGCGCGCGGTGTCTCGATCATGGTGCCGATGGTGACCTTCGGGCGCTTCGCCTTGCGGCCCTTCGGTGAGGGGCGCGAGTTGATGTCCGAGAGGACTTCTTCCACCCACCCGCGGGCGAGCGCGAGCTCCTCGCGGGTGACGGTGAGCGGGATCATGATCTCCACGACCGGCTCGTAGCCCTTGGCGGCCACCTCGTCGGCGGCCTCCATGAGCGCGCGGACCTGCATCGCGTAGAGGCCCGGCTTGATGACCGCGAGGCGCACGCCGCGGGTGCCGATCATCGGGTTCGCCTCGGACCAGGAGTGCGCGGCGCGCAGGAGCGCCTCCTCCTGCTTCGTGAGCCCCTTCGTTGCCTTCTTGATCTCCAGTTCGTTCACGTGCGGCAGGAACTCATGCAGCGGCGGGTCGAGCAGGCGCACGGTGACGGGCAGCCCTGACATCTCCTTCAGCAGCGCGGCGAAGTCCTTTTTCTGGACCTTGCGCAGCTCCTCGAGCGCTGCGGCCTCCTCGGCCGGGGTGGAGGCAAGGATCATCCTGCGCACGACCGGTAGCCGGTCAGGGGCAAGGAACATGTGCTCCGTCCGGCAGAGCCCGATGCCCTGGGCGCCTAGCTCGCGGGCCTTCCTGGCGTCCTCGTCGGTGTCGGCATTGGCGCGGACGTCCAGCTTCCCCTTGCGTACCTCGTCGGACCACTTGAGGATCGTGTCGAACTCCTTCGGGGGCTTCGAGCCCGCGAGCGCCAGCTGGCCGAGCATGATCTCGCCGGTGGTGCCGTCGAGGGAGATCCAGTCGCCCTGCTTCACCGTTGTGTCGCCCACCGAGAACGACTTGCCCGAGATCCTCACCGCGTCGGCACCGACGACGGCGGGCGTGCCCCAGCCTCGGGCCACGACGGCCGCGTGGCTGACGAGCCCGCCGCGCGAGGTGAGGATGCCCCTGGCGACCATCATGCCGTGGACGTCCTCGGGACTGGTCTCGCTGCGCACGAGGATCACGTCCTCGCCCTTCTTCGCCGCCGCCTCTGCCTCGTCGGCGGTGAAGTACACGCGGCCCACCGCGGCGCCGGGCGATGCCGCGAGCCCCTTGGCCACCGCCTTCGACTTGTTGGCGAACTGAGGGTGCAGCACCTGGTCCAGGTGGTCGGCCGCCACCCGCATGATCGCCTCGTTGCGGGAGATCTTCCACGCCTGCTTCCCGGTGCCGGTGGGCTTGGTCATGTCCACCGCCATCCGCAGGGCGGCGGCGCCGGTGCGCTTGCCGACGCGGGTCTGCAGCATCCAGAGCTTCCCCTGGTCGATCGTGAACTCGGTGTCGCACATGTCCTTGTAGTGGCGCTCCAGCCTGGCGAAGATCGTCATCAGCTCGGAGTGGATCGCGGGGAACTTGCGCTTGAGGGCGTTCAGGTCCTCGGTGTTGCGGATGCCCGCCACCACGTCCTCGCCCTGGGCGTTCACGAGGAAGTCGCCGTACGGCTTGTTCTCGCCGGTGGCGGCGTTGCGCGTGAAGCCCACGCCGGTGCCGGAGTTGTCGTCCCGGTTGCCGAAGACCATCGCCTGAACGTTCACGGCGGTTCCCAGCTCGTGGCTGATCTTCTCGCGCACGCGGTACGCAATTGCACGCGGGCCGTTCCACGAACGGAACACGGCCTCGATCGCGCCGCGGAGCTGCTTGGCGGGGTCCTGCGGGAACGGCCGGCCCGTCTCCTTCGCGACCACCTTCTTGTACGTCTCGCACAGTTCCTTGAGTGCCGGGGCAGGGATGTCCGCATCCGTCTTCGCCTTGGCCTTCGCCTTTGCGGCCTCGAGCGGGTGCTCGAACCTGTCACCCTCGATGCCGAGCACGATGCGCCCGTACATGGAGATGAACCTGCGGTATGAGTCATAGGCGAAACGCTCGTTCTGGGTGGACTCCGCCAGGCCCTTCACGCTGCGGTCGTTCAGTCCGAGGTTGAGGACCGTGTCCATCATCCCGGGCATGGAGAACTTGGCGCCGGAGCGCACCGACACGAGCAGAGGGTCCTTCGGGTCGCCGAGCCGACGGCCCATCTTCTTCTCGAGCGCGGCGACGTGCCTGCGCACCTCCTCGTCGAGACCCTTCGGCCACCCTCCGTGCATGTACGCACGGCATGCGTCGGTGGAGATGGTGAAGCCGTGCGGGACGGGCAGCTTCAGCACGCTCATCATCTCGGCAAGGTTCGCGCCCTTGCCACCGAGAAGGTCCTTCAGTTCCATCGGAGGACGGCGATGTGAATGGTCGAATGCATAGACGTACGTCACAGCCGCGAGTCTAAGGGCAGGCAACGGCGGGGCCCCAACGAGCACGCCTACACTTTCCAGCAGTGCTCCCCGAACGGTCACGCGGCTCCCGTCGCGGTCTCACGCTCCTCGGTTTTGCCACGTCGGTGCGGCCGGGGTTCCCTCTCTTCCTCCTGCTCGTCGGCCTGCTGTACCCGTTCCCGCTGGGCGTGTGGGTGGCGGGCTGCCTCGCGGTGTTCACGGTGGTGCACGAACTGGGCCATGCAGTCGTCGCCAGGGCCTTCGGCTGCCGGGCACGGATCTCGCTCGACTTCATGGTCGCCTATGCGACCTTCTCCCCCGCCCCAGGTCTCACGAGGGCCCGTCGTGCCGCGATCGCCGTCGCCGGGCCGGCCTCGCAGGTGGCGCTCGCGGTCGCGTTCGTGCTCATGGCGGGCGCGAACCCGCTCTCCGCGGACGACATCTCCTCGTCGGATGCACTCACGGCCGTGTGGTGGACCGGGATCGCCCTCGGCGTCGTCAACCTCGTCCCACTCGTCCCCCTGGACGGTGGTGCCGTCATGACCATGCTCATGGACGCACTGTTCCCCGGGCGCGGTGCCGCGATCATGCTCCGTGCGAGCATCGTCATCACCGCGGCAGCCCTTGCGTGGATGCTCGTGAGCGGCACCTCCGGGCTCCTCTTCTTCTCCGGGTTCCTGCTCTGGCTGCAGTGGCGGACGCTGCGCGGGCAGAAGCTGCTCGCCGCCGCGGGTCACCGCGCGACGGCGGCCCCGACGGGTGTCGCGCCGGTCGACGCGGTCGCCGCCGAGGAGATCCTCGGGACTGCCGGGGCGGTCGCGGCTCTCTCCTACTGCAGGGCCGCGTACGCGCAGTGCCCCTCGAGCGAGATCGCGGTGGTCGCGGCCCGCGCGGCATGCTCCCTCGGCAACGCTGACACCGCGCTCGAGTGGGTCGCGACGGCAGTGGCACTCTCGTTCGACGACCTGGACACGACGGCCAGGCTCAACCTGGGGAGCGAACTCGACGCCCTGCGCACCGACCCGCGGTACGAAACGCTCGTGTCGCGTCTCGGCACCTCATAGGCCGGGCGGCCCGAGAGGACTTCCTTCCTCGATGCCGCGCGGTGCGCGCACGATCGACCAGACGGATCCACGGGACGTGACCGTGCATCCTGCGGGCGCCGCCGCCGCGGGCACTGCACGCAGCACCACAGGAGCCGAACTGTTGCGCGAGTCCATGCGCTCCACCAGTTCCTGGCCGGGGTAGCAGCCCTTGGTGAAGCTGACCGCCACGGACAGCAAGCCTGTCGTGGCGGGCACGTCGCCCTCCTCGATGTCCGAGCCCATCGCCGGCCACCGCGCGTCCGCCCGCATCGTCTCGATGACGGACGGGTCGACCGCGTCACCCGCGGCGGGCAGGTCCTCTGCCCGCGCCACCACGTCCACGGCATCGTCGCCGCCCCACCATGCGGTCGCCCTCCCGGGAACCTTGCCGACGGCATCCCCCGCACCGGCCCCGCGGTAGGCGCGCACAGACCAGTCAGAGGGCCGCATCGTGACCTTCGAGCGCAGCACGTACCTCTGCAGGCGCGCGATGACCTTCTCCCCGAGACCCCGCTCCACGTCGAGCGTGTAGACGGTGTCGACGTGGCGCACGACCCGCACGAGGGCGTTGACGTGGCCCGTCGGTGCGAGAAGGAGCGAGTGGGCCGACCCGCCGACCGGGACGGAGAGGATGTCCTGGGCGAGCTGGGAGTGGAGGAACGTCCCTGCATCGTCACCCTGCACGATCACGACGTCCCGCGCGAGATCGGCGTGCAGGATCCCTGTCATCAGGCGACCGTGCCGGCGGCGCGACGACGCTCCGTCATGCGGCGCGCTGCAGGCACCGCCGCGAGCAGTGCGGCCGCCTTGTTGTGGCACTCGAGGTCCTCGTCGGCGGGGTCACTGTCCGCCACGATCCCCGCGCCTGCCTGGAGGCTGGCCCCGTGCGGCCCGACGAACATCGTGCGGATGGCGATGGCGGTGTCGAGGTTGCCGGAGAAGTCGACGTAGCCCACGACCCCTGCGTACGGCCCGCGCTTCACTGGCTCCAGGTCGTCGATGATCTCCATCGCGCGCACCTTCGGCGCGCCGCTGACGGTGCCGGCGGGCATCGTGGCACGCAGCACGTCGATCGTGGAGAGCCCCTCAACCAGGTCCGCCGACACCTGCGAGGTCATGTGCATCACGTGGCTGTACCGCTCGAGCGTCATCAGCTCGTCCACCTGCACGGAGCCGAACCTGGCCACCCGTCCCACGTCGTTGCGCGCCAGGTCGACCAGCATGATGTGCTCGGCGACCTCCTTCGGGTTCTCGCGCAGCTCGCCCGCCAGCCTGCGGTCGTGCTCGTCGTCGCGGCCGCGCCGCCGGGTGCCGGCGATCGGGCGGGACACGATGCGGCCGTTCTCCACCCGCACGAGCGGTTCCGGGGAGCAGCTGACCATGGTGAGACCGGGCTGGCGGAGGAACGTCATGTACGGGCTGGGGTTCACCTGGCGCAGGACGCGGTACACGTCGAACGGGTCGGCGCCGAGGTCGATGTCGAAGCGCTGGGAGAGGACGACCTGGAAGATGTCACCCGCGCGGATGTGCTCCTTCGCCACCTCCACGGCGCGCCGGTAGCCGCCGTCGGGCATGGATGACACGGCAGTCGGCGGGTCCTCGCCGGGCACGGGCGGCTCCACCGGCACGTAGGCGAGCGGCTTGGCGAGGTCGCTCACCGCGACGTCCACCCTGGCCACGGCCGCGTCGTAGGCCTCGTCGACCTGCGCGGCATCGAGTCCGGCGACGGGCACGCTCTCGAGCAGGTACACGCGCTGGCGCCAGTGGTCGAACGCGGCCAGACTGCCGATGATGCTGA
Organism: Actinomycetota bacterium; assembly: GCA_046091825.1. Lineage (GTDB taxonomy): Bacteria > Actinomycetota > Acidimicrobiia > Acidimicrobiales > Ilumatobacteraceae > UBA2093. The sequence goes on from JBJTCK010000042.1 coordinate 17,057, forward strand.
TGGCCGCGTCGGGCAGCCCGCGGTCGTCGCGGGGAGGCGACGGGAGGTGCTCGACCTCGCGGATCACGTCGTACCCGAGATGTCCCATGAGCCCGCCCTGGAGCGGGGGCAGGTCCGGCAGGAGCGGTGCGCGGTAGATGCGCAGCAGCTCGTCCATCGCGGCGAGGATCCCCTTGTCGAGCGGGACGCTCGGGGGGATGTCACCGGTTGCGGTCAGCACCCCGTCGCGCAGGGTGAGCGTGCCGCGCGGGTTGCGGCCCACGAACGAGAACCTGCTCCACCGCTCGCCGTGCTCGACCGACTCGAGGAGGAAACCGTCGCCCTCACCGACGAGCTTCAGGAACGCAGCAACGGGCGTCTCGAGATCGGCGAGCACCTGCGTCCACACCGGCACGACCGTGTGGTGCGAGGCGAGCTGCCTGAACTCCTCGCGAGTCGGGGTGATCCCCGTGGTCGGGAGGGTCACTTGGCCCCGAACTCCCTGTAGAAGCACGAGCGCTCGCCCGTGTGGCACGCGCCCCGCCCCTCCTGCACCACGGAGAAGAGGAGCGTGTCGCCGTCGCAGTCGTAGCGGGCGGACTGCACGAACTGCCGGTCGCCGCTGGTGTCGCCCTTGCGCCACAGCTCGCTGCGGCTGCGGCTCCAGTAGACCATCCGGCCCTCGGCGAACGTCATCGCGAGCGACTCCGCGTTCATCCACGCCATCATGAGCACCTCGCCGGTCTCGGCACACTGGGCGATCGCGGGCACCAGACCGTCCGCGTTGTACCGCACCGCCGCCAGTTCGGCGGCCGCGGGTGTGATCACGCGGCCGGACTGGCCCTCGGCGGGCCGGTCGTGCGCAGAGGAGTCGTTTGCGCCGGGGGTCACGGAGAGCACGGTACCGTCTGGTCCCGTGGCCCTGGAAACCGTTTCGCTGGAGACCCTCGACGGGGTGACCCTCGAGGCCGACGTCATCTGGGCCGGCACAGAATCAGGCACTGCCCGCGCCTTCGTGGTCATCGGGCACCCGCACCCCGCATACGGCGGCGACAGGCACAACCATGTGGTGCGCGCCCTCCAGTGGGCCGCCCACCGTGCGGGCTGCCACTCGATCACACCGGACTTCCGCGGGGCCGGCGGCAGCCTGGGGGTGCACGACAACGGTGACGCCGAGAGGCTCGACCTGGCGGCCGCGTGCGAGTTCGTGGCGATGGCTGAGGACGACATGCCGGTCGTGATGGCGGGCTACTCGTTCGGCTCGGTCGTTGCGATGAACGTGAGCAACCCCGCCATCGCCGGCTGGCTCGCGGTCGCGCCGCCCGTGGGCATGATGGCGAACCGGCCCACCGCGGCGAACAGCCACAGGCCGAAGCACCTGTTGCTGCCGCGCCACGACCAGTTCACCGCCGAGGACGCACTCCGTGCCGCCACCGCGGACTGGACCGCCACCACGGTCACGGTGCTGGAGAGCGTCGACCACTTCATCGCCGCCGGCGCCGAAGACGTGTGCTCGGCGGCGCTCGATGCACTCCTCTCCGAGGTGCTCTGACGCAGCTGCCCGGCGATGTGCCCGGCGGTCAGGCGACAGGGGGCCGCACGCTGATCCCGCGCGAGGCCATGTGCCGCTTCGCGGCGGCGACGGTGAACTCCCCGAAGTGGAAGATGGAGGCCGCGAGCACGCCCGTGGCGCCCCCCTGGGTCACACCGTCGGCGAGGTGGTCGAGCGTGCCGACACCGCCGCTCGCGATGACCGGCACGGGGACCGCGTCCGTCACCGCGCGCGTGAGCCCGATGTCGAAACCGTCGCGCGTGCCGTCGCGGTCCATGGACGTGAGGAGGATCTCCCCGGCCCCCAGAGAGACTGCCGTGCGCGCCCACTCCACGGCGTCGATGTCCGTGGGCGTGCGCCCGCCGTGCAGGAACACCTGCCACGACCCCGTCGCGTCGTCGCGCTTCGCGTCGATCGCGCACACCACGCACTGCGCGCCGAACTCCGATGCGATCTCGCCGATCAGGCCGGGCCGCTGCACGGCACTCGTGTTGACGCTCACCTTGTCCGCGCCCGCGCGCAGCAGGGCCCTCGCGTGCGACAGCTCGCGGATGCCCCCGCCCACGGTGAACGGGATGAACACCTTCTCGGCAGTCCGCGCCACGACGTCGAGCATCGTGTCGCGGCCGTCCGATGATGCCGTGATGTCGAGGAAGACGAGCTCGTCGGCGCCCTCCGCGTCGTAGCGTGCGGCCAGTTCCACCGGGTCGCCCGCGTCCCGGAGGTCGACGAAGTTCACTCCTTTCACCACGCGCCCGTCCGTGACATCCAGGCACGGGATGACCCGGGCCACGATGTCCGGGCTCACGACAGCACCCCCAGCGCCTCCGCGACCGTGAACCGGTTCTCGTAGATCGCCTTGCCCACGATCACCCCTCCGAGCTGCGGGAGGGCCGCCAGCTCGCGGAGGTGCGCGAGCGTGCCGACGCCGCCGCTCGCGATCACCGGCACGCCCGTCGCGGCGGCGGCCGCGAAGAGCCCCTCGACGTCGGGGCCGACGAGCATCCCGTCGCGCGAGATGTCGGTGATGACGAATGCCGACGCCGACGGGTAGTCGGCAAGCACGTCCGGCACCATCCGCCCGGATGACTCCGTCCAGCCGTGCGTGGCGATGTTGCCAGCACGGTGGTCCAGCCCCACGGCGACCTGCACCACACCGGCGACGCGCTCCACGAGGGACGGGTCGTTGACGGCCGCCGAGCCCATCACGACGCGTGCCACGCCGGCGTCCCGGAGCTCGCGCGCATCCTCCACCGTGCGCACGCCGCCCCCGACCTGCAGCGAGGCCCGGTCGGCGAGAGCAGCGGCCACGGCACCGATCAACCCGCGGTTGTGGGCCCTCCCCGAGCGCGCGGCGTCGAGGTCCACCATGTGCACCCACGTGGCACCGGCCTCCACGAAACCGCGCGCGACCTCGACGGGGTCGGTGCCGTACACGGTGGAGTCGCCGTACTCGCCCTGGCGCAGTCTCACGACCTCGCCGTCCAGAAGGTCGATCGCCGGGTAGAGGATCATCCGGCCGCCCCCACGAAGTTGGCGAGCAGGCCGAGCCCGGCTGCGGCGGACTTCTCCGGGTGGAACTGCACGGCGAACACGTTGCCCCTGCGGAAAGCCACGTTCAGGTCGCTGCCGTACCGCACGGTCGCCACGACATCGGCAGGGTCGTCCGGCACGCCGTGCAGCGAGTGCACGAAGTACATCCACGGGTCGTCGCCGAGCCCGTCGAACATCGGGTCGGGCGCGGTCACGTGCAGGCGGTTCCACTGCATCTGCGGACGTGTCACGCCCTCGGGGATGTAGCGGACCCTGCCGGGGATGACCCCGAGACCGGTGGCCGAGGGGTCCTCCTCGCTCGAGCCGAACAGCATCTGCATGCCCACGCAGATGCCGATGAACGGCCGGCCGCTCGCGACCGCCTCGCGGACGGCGGGCTCGAGCCCGCTCGCACGGAGGGCGTCCATGCAGGCCCCGAACGCACCAACGCCCGGCAGCACCACCGCATCGGCCGCGGCCGCGGTGGCCGGGTCGTCGGTGAGGACGGCATCGGCGCCGACGTGCTCGAGCGCCTTCTGCGCGGAACGGAGGTTGCCGATGCCGTAGTCGAGGACCGCGATGCGCGCCCTGGTCACGAAAGGACGCCCTTGGTGGAGGGCACCCCCGAGGAATCGATGCGCACGGCGTCGCGCAGGCACCGTGCCAGGCCCTTGAACGTGGCCTCGATGATGTGGTGCACGTTCCGGCCGGCGCGCAGGTTCACGTGGAGCGTGATGTTCGCGGCGGTCGCGAGCGACGACACCGCGTGCTCGGCGAGCGACGGGTCGAATGCGGGGCTTCCGAGCGGGAGGCACTCGGGCAGCTCCACGTTCCACGCCACGTAGGGGCGGCCGCTGAGGTCGAGGGCGATGTCGACGAGCGCCTCGTCGAGGGGGAAGGACCCGCTCGCGAAGCGGCGCACGCCGGCCTTGTCGCCGAGTGCGTCGCGCAGGGCCTCGCCCACGCTGATCGCCACGTCCTCGACCGTGTGGTGCGTGTCGATGTGGAGGTCGCCCGTGGCGCGCACGGTCAGGTCGAAGCCCCCGTGGCGGGCGAGCTGGTCGAGCATGTGGTCGTAGAACGGGATGCCGGTGGAGATGTCTCCCCTTCCCGAGCCGTCCAGGTCGATCGAGACCTCGATGGAGGTCTCCTTGGTGCTTCGGGTGCGCTGGGCGGTGCGGGCCATTTGCCCATTCTCGCCCCTCGCGGCGCGGTTCAGGCGGACAATTCCGCCATTGCGGCGAGGAACGCCGAATTCTCGGCGTCCGTGCCGACGGTGACGCGCAGGCACCCGGCCAGCCTCGGCCACCCGCTGCAGTCCCTCACGAGGATGCCCCTGTCGAGGAGGCCCTGCCACACGGCGGCGGCGTCCCCCGACGCCGGGCGGAACAGCACGAAGTTGGCCCCGCTCGGCCAGACCTCGCAACCGACGGCGGCGAGCCCGCCGGAGATGCGCGCGCGCTGCGCCTTGATCTCTGCCACGCGTGCCGTCATCTCGTCGGTGTGGGCAAGCGCGGCGAGGGTCGCGGCCTGCTTGAACGAGTCGAGGTGGTACGGCAGGGCCGCGACCTCGAGCGCCTCGACCACGCGCCTCGGCGCGACCACGTAGCCCACGCGCAGTGCCGCGAGCGAGAGCGTCTTCGAGAACGTGCGGGTGACGACGAGGGGGAGGTCGTCTCGCACCATCGGCGCGGCCGTCCAGTCGGAGAACTCCGCGTACGCCTCGTCCACCACGACGAGGCCGGGCGCCACCTGGAGGAGCACCTCCAGGTTGTCCCGCGGCTCCACCACCCCCGTGGGGTTGTTGGGGTTGCACAGGAATGTGACGGCGGGGGTGTCACGCGACATCACCCGCTCGATCTCGGCCGGGTCGAGCGTGACGACGGCGCGCCTCTCCCCCGTGACGACGGCGGCACCGGTGACGCGGGCGATCTGGGCATACATCTGGTACGTGGGCTCGAACATCGCCACGGTGCGGCCGGCGCCGCCGAACGCGAGCAGGATCATCTGCAGTACCTCGTTCGAGCCGTTGCCCACGAAGACCTGCGCGGGGTCGGCACCGTGCCGCGCGGCGATCTCTGCCCGCAGTGCCGCCGCGAAACGGTCCGGGTAACGGTTCCAGTCGATCGACGCGGCGATGCCCGCGAGTGACTCCACCCACGCGGCAGGCGGGGCGAAGGGTGACTCGTTCGTGTTCAGGCGCACGGGCACGTCCACCTGGGGCGAGTGGTAGCCGGACATCGCCACAATCTGCTCGCGGGGATCGATGCGACTCATGGCCCCAAACTAACGGGCGGCCGCCGCGTCACTTGGCGATTTTCTCGGCGCGCAGCAGCAGCCTGTGTGCCGAGAGGAGCGCCCGCTCCGCCTCGTACATCGCGCTCGCGAGGTCCTCGGAGTCCTTCCCGAGGGTGTCGATGAGCCCGGCGATGCGGTGACGGTAGCGGTCGACCGCCTCTGCTGATGCGGCGAGCTCCGCGCGGACAGTCTCTGACACCGTAGAGACGCTAGTGCGTCCTGATCACTTTTTCTGCGCCCGCACCGGCAGCGCCGAGGAAGGGCAGATGTCGTTCAGCTCGCAGGCGTCGCAGCGGGGTTTCTTCGCGTCGCACACGCGACGGCCGTGGAGGATGAGCCGCAGGCTGAACCTGCCCCACTCGGGCGGGGGCAGGAATGCGTTCAGCACCTTCTCCACCTTCACCGGGTCCTCCTCCACGGTGAGACCGAGACGGCGGGACAGGCGCCCCACGTGCGTGTCCACGGCGAGGCCGGGCAGGTCGAACACCACGCTGCGCAGCACGTTGCCCGTCTTGCGGCCGACACCAGGCAGCGTGACGAGGTCGTCGAGACCGCTCGGGATCTCCCCGCCGAAGTCGGCCACCACCTTCTGGGCCATGCCGATCAGGTTCCTCGCCTTCGACTGGTAGAAGCCCGTGGACCTGATGATCTGCTCCAGTTCCGACGGTTCCGCAGCGGCGAGATCGTCCACGGTTGGGTAGCGGGCGAAGAGTGACGGCGTCACCATGTTCACGCGCGCATCAGTGCACTGTGCCGAGAGGATCGTGGCCGAGAGCAGTTCGTACGCGTTCGAGTGCGTGAGTTCGCACTCGGCCCCCGGGTACAGCTCCGCCAGACGGCGTGCGACCTCCTTGGCCCGTCCCGCGGGCGTTCTCGGCTTTGCCACGGCACGAAGGTACCCTCTCGGCGTGCGAACGTTCGATGTCAGGCGCCAGCTGGGCGAGGCCGAGCGCGCACTGGTGGACCAGTTGATGGCGGACGCGTGGCGCGCCGACGGGACGCGTCCGATGAGCGACCACATGTGGCTCGACCTGCGCGAGGGCGGGCGGCGCGGGTACGCCGGGATCATCGTGCGGGAGGAGGGCCACGACCACATCGTCGGCTACGGACAGGTCTCCCGCGGGAACGAGTCGTGGGGCCTCGACATCGTCATCCACCCCCACCACCGCTACGACATGGCAGAGATCGGCCCGCGCATGCTGGAGGAGGCGGTCTCAGTCGTTGCCGGCGACGGGGGCGGCCACGTGCACTGGTGGGTGTTCGAGGCGAACAACGTGCACACGGACCTGGCGCGTGCGGCGGGTTTCAGCCCGGGCCGTCGCCTGCTGCAGATGCGGCGCCCCCTGCCGCTCGAGCCCGCCCACCTTGCCGTGCTCGACGGGTTCGTCACGGAGCCCTTCGTGCCGGGCAAGGACGAGGAGGAGTGGCTGGCCGTCAACAACTCGGCCTTCTCCTCCCACCCGGAGCAGGGCGGCTGGACGATTGACACGATCCGTTCGCGCGAGTCAGAGCCCTGGTTCGACGCCGGCGGCTTCCTGCTGCACCGCGTCGACGGCGTGCTCGCGGGATTCTGCTGGACGAAACTGCACGACGACCCCGCGGGACCCGTGGGCGAGATCTACGCGGTTGCCGTCGACCCGGCACGTTCGTCACGCGGTCTCGGCACGCGGCTCGTTGCGGCGGGACTGGACCATCTCGCGCGGGCAGGCGCCGTCACCGCGATGCTGTACGTCGACGCGGACAACGCGGCTGCCATGGCCGTCTATGACCGGCTCTCGTTCCGGCCCCACCACAGCGAGCGCGCCTACGTGGGTGACGTGCCCGCGGGAGCACCCTCATGACCGGCCCCGTGCGCTCCATCCACGACCTCACCAGGGAGGAACTCGCCGCATCACTCGACGGCGAGCCCGCCTACCGGTTGACCCAGCTGTGGGACGGCCTCTACGGGCAGTTCCTGCCCGTCGGGGAGATCCTCACCCTGCCGGCGGCGCTGCGCGGGCGGGTGTCGGCGCTGCATCCCGAGGCATTGATCGAGGTGCAGCGCGTCGTCAGCGACAACGGCGAGACCGTGAAGTTCCTCTGGCACCTCGCCGACGGCATGCACCCCATCGAGACGGTGCTCATGTACTACCGCGACCGGGCCACGGTGTGCGTGAGCACGCAAGCCGGGTGCGCGATGGCGTGCGGGTTCTGCGCCACCGGCCAGGCCGGGTTCACCCGGCATCTCACTGCCGGCGAGATCGTGGAACAGGTGGTGCGCACCGCCCGCGAGGCGCGCGCACTGGAGCAGCGGATCGACAACATCGTCTTCATGGGGATGGGCGAGCCGCTCGCGAACGAGGAGGCCGTGTGGGCCGCGGTGGAGCGCATCCACGACGACATCGGGATCTCCGCGCGCCACCTCACGATCAGCACGGTCGGCATCGTCCCCGGTATCCGCACGCTCGCCGCACGCCCGCTGCCCGTCAACCTCGCCGTCTCGCTGCACGCCGCACGCAACGACCTGCGTGACGAGCTGGTTCCCGTCAACCGGCGCTACCCCCTCGAGTCGCTCATGACCGCGTGCCGTGAGTACCTCGCGGAGAAGAACCGGCGGATCACTTTCGAGTGGGCGCTCATCGACGGGGTGAACGACACCGACCGCGACGCCCGCGAGCTGGCCGACCTGGCGCGGAGCCTCTCCCCGTCCGCCCACATCAACATCATCCCGCTGAACCCCACGCCCGGCTGGCCGACAAAGGGCAGCCCGCGCCGCAGGGTCACCGAGTTCCGCGACCTCCTCGTGGGGCTCGGGGCGAACGCCACGGTGCGCAACAACCGCGGCACAGAGATCGCCGCCGCGTGCGGGCAGCTGGCGGCCGGGCAGCCGGTGCGCATCTCGCGCCCCCGCTGAACCCCCGGCACACGGGGGATGGACCCTCAGGACTCCAGGTACCGGGGGTTCGCCACGGCGACCTTGTCCCTGATGCTCGGCTCCAGCGTGTCGAGGACCTCCGCGAGCCGCCCGTCGAACGTGCCGGCACGGATCGCCGCGGCAAGTTCTGCGTCACTCCCGGCACCGAGGGCGGCGAGCCGCCCTGCGTGCGCGGCCGCCTGTGCGGGACCGGCCTCCATCTCGCGCTCGACCATGGCGAGCACGTTCACGGCCACGCGAGAGTGGAACTGGAGCCGGCCGGACACCGCCGGTGCGACGTCGCGCTCGATCCACTCGCGCACGGACTCGACCAGCTCGCGCATCGACGGCACGTCATGCGGGTTGCCCATCACACCCTCCCCTTCAGCAGGCCGACCAGGTCCCACTCGTTCTCGCACACGCGCCTGCCGATCGCGGCGAGCTCGTGGCTGCGGGCCAGGCCCTTCAGGTGCGATGCGGCCTGCGTGATGCACATGATCCCCCACTTCAGGGTGCCGAGCACCTCCCACCAGCGCACCACGTCGATGTCGGGGCGCGTCCTGCCGGCCGCCTCGTACGCGTCGAACAGCTCCTCGTAGGTGCCGAGACCGGCGACCGGGCCGTTCCCCCCGAACCGCCACGCCTTCACGCACACCCAACCGAGGTCCTCCATCGGGTCACCGATGTGGGCGAGCTCCCAGTCGAGCACCGCGACCAGCCCGTTGCCGTCCACCATCACGTTGCCGAGACGGAAGTCCCCGTGGACGATCGCCCTCTCGGAGGAGGAGGGCCTGTTCGCCTCCAGCCACCGGAAGGCCACCTCGAACACGGGGTGCGGCTCGCCGAGGTCATCGAGCACGCGGCGGTACGTGGCCACCTCGTCCTGTTCCACCAGGCCGGGCGCGGACGCCGGGGGCAGCGAGTGCAGACGGGCCATCGCGGTGCCGATGTCGGCCGTGAGACGCCCGCGGGCCTCCGCGAACTCCTCGTCGCGCAGGATCTTGCGTGCGATCGTCTCGCCGTCGACCGCACGGACCACCATGAACGAGTTCCCGAGTTCCGATGACGCCCCGCCGTCGACCACGACCTCGGGGACGGCCACGCCGCCCTCGTGCGCCGCCCGCAGCACCGCCACCTCCGTCGTCATCGGGCGCAGCGCACCGTCGCGCTGGCGCTGCAGGATCAGCGGCCCGCCGTCTGCCTCGAAGCGCCATGTCTCCCGCGACGCCCCGCCGGAGAGCCTGGCCAGGCCCGACACCTGCGCGCCGCCGAGCACCGCAGACAGGCGGGCGGCGAGATCCGCCGTCGCGTCGTGACCGGTGCCCGTTGTCATCCGCGCAACTCTGCCACGCCGACTACCGTTCCTGCGGTGCCGAACGACCCCGGGGACCATCCGACCGTGGGTCATCCGACCGTGGGCCCTGTGCTCGCCGCCCGGGACGTGAGCGTGGTGCGCGGCGGGCGCGCAGTCCTCGACAGGGTCGACTTCGACGTCTCCCGGGGACAGCGGTGGGCGGTGCTCGGGCCGAACGGGTGCGGCAAGACGACACTCATGAAGGTCCTCTCGCTGTACCTCCATCCCTCGGCAGGGGCCATCAGCGTCCTCGGGCGGGACCTCGGCACGTTCGACGTGCGCGCGGTACGGCCGCGCATCGCCTACTCCTCCGCGAGCCTGGCGTCCGAGCTGCGCCCCGCACTCACCGCCGAGGAGACCGTGATGACCGCCCGGCACGGCGCACTCGAGCCGTGGTGGCACGAGTACGGCGAGGATGACAGGGAACGCGCCCGTGACTGTCTCGCCGCGATGGGAGTCGGCGCATTCGCCGGCTCGCCGATCGGTGCGCTCTCCTCCGGCGAGCTGCAGCGCGTGCTGCTGGCCCGCGCCCTGATGAACGACCCGTTCGTGGTACTGCTGGACGAACCCTCGGCACGGCTCGACCTCGGCGGGCGGGAGGCGCTCGTGCGCGTCCTCGACGGTTTCGCGGCGGACAACCCGCTCCTTCCGGTGGTGACCGTCACCCACCACGTGGACGAGATCCCTGCCTCCACCACCCACTGCATGATGCTGCGCGGCGGCACCGTGCTCTACGCCGGGCCGCTGGAGCAGGTGCTCGACTCCGCACGGCTCTCCGAGTGCTTCGGCACGGACCTCACCGTTGACCGCCGCCCGGACGGGCGGTTCAGTGCGTGGAGCCGTTGACCGCCGCTGCGAGCCCCTTCTTGCCTGCCTCAATGTTGGAGGCGAGCACCCTGTCCAGCACACCGGCGGTCCACAGGCTGCCCCCGTACTCCAGGTCCATGGCGACTGTGCACCCGGGGCCGCGCGGCGACACCCGCACCGTCATCGTCCACGCCGAGTGCTGCCGCGCGGGGACCTCGCGGCGGGCAAAGACCACCGTGACGGACCCGTCCGGCGATGTGTCATGCACGGTGCGAACCATGCGCAGCCTCTTCGACCGTGCGAACGGGCCGACCTTTGCCCGCAGTTCCACGGACCACGCGGTCTCTCCCGCGTCGTCCGCCCTCTCGAGGCCGTGGATCATCGGCATCCACTGCGGGTAGGCGGACAGGTCCTCCACCAGGGGCACCACCGACGCGACAGGTGCTTCGAGGTCGAGAGACGAGGTCGTCCTCACTCTTCTTCCGCCGGTTCGCCGAACGCACGCCCGAGCAGACGGCCGAACCTGGGCTTCTCCTCGCCGTCCTCATACTCCACGGTTCGTCCGAGGCGCGGCGACCACGGGATCGCCTGTGTCTCGTCAGGGTCCACGTCCGGGGCGGTTGCGGGAGCGTCCTCTTCCTGCGCACTGGCCTTCTGTCCCGCGCCGGCTGCCGGTTCGTCCAGCTCGCGACGAAGTGCCTCGAACAGTGACGGCACGTCCTCGGCCTTCGGTCGCCCGCGCTTCTTCGGCGATGTGGTGCCCGTCGCCGTGCCTGCAGCCTTGCGTGGCGTCTTTGTCCTGGCGGGCCCGCCGCCCTCCTGCGCTGCCTCTTCGAAGTCCGCCACGCGGAACAGCTTCGGGTTCGGGTCGCGGCGGTCGTCCAGGGTCCAGCCGTGCGGCACGGTCAGGGCGTTCGCGTGTCTGCGGCAGAGGCGCCCGGTGATCTCGCGTTCCCCCACGGTGATCACGTTCACCCACACACTAAGGCTCGCCCTGTCGATCCCGTACGACGCGTCGGCCGGTGCACCACAGCCGGGGCGCTCGCACAAGTTCCTCACGCGCCCAAGGTAGTGGCGCGCGCTGTCACCAGTGGGCGATACGGGACTCGAACCCGGGACCTCTACCGTGTGAAGGTAGCGCTCTAACCAACTGAGCTAATCGCCCTTGCGGAAGGGAAAGACTACCGAGGCAGGGCCCCAAACCGCCACGCCGGGGACCCCTAACGGCCCCGTGCAGGAGCGGTCAGTAGCCGGCGCGGGGATCGATCAACCCGATGAGTGGCTCGCCGGACGCGTACCTGCGCACGTTCTCCGTGATGCGTTCGGAGAGGAGCGGCACGGCCATCTCCGGGGTGTTGCCCACGTGCGGGGTGATGATGCAGTTCGGCATTGACCACAGCGGATGCCCCGCCGGGAGCGGCTCGGGATCGGTGACGTCGAGCGCGGCGCCGCCGACCTCACCGGTCTGCAGGGCCCACACGAGGTCATCGGTGACGATGTGCGCGCCGCGCGCCACGTTCACCACCCATGCGTGGTTCTCCATCACCTCGAGCTCTGCACGACCGATGATCCCGCGCGTCTCCTCCGTCAGGGAGAGGGCGAGCACGACGAGGTCTGCGCCGGCGAGGGCGTCGACCAGGTTCTCCGTGCCGACCACGTCGTCCGCACCCTCGATGTGCTCCACGTTGCGGCGCACCACGGTGATGCGGCAGCCGAACCCGCCGAGCAGGCGCACGAGCGACTCGGTGATGCCGCCCCCGCCGAGGATCGTGACCCGCGCACCGAGCAGGTTGCGGCCCGCCGGCCCCGTCCACGCGTCAGCCCGTGCGTACGCCGCGACATTGCGCATCCCCGCCAGCGCGAGGGCAACCACGTGCTCGGCAACGGGCTCCGCGTACACGCCCTTGCCGCACGTCCACGTGCGCGACCCGTCGACTATCGGCGCGAAATTCTCGACACCGGCGAACGGCACCTGCACCCAGTCGATGTGCGGGTGGTCGGCGAGGAGTCTCTCCAGTCCGGCCGCGTCACGCGCGGCAGTCCACACGACCGCGGACGCATCCGCGGGTCCGGCCACCACGGCCCCTCCCCGCACCACGGCTTCTGCCACCCACGGGGGGGACGAGTCCGGCTGGACGGTGACGGCGCGGGCACCCGGGGGCTGGTCCATGCGTGTGAACGATACGGCGCGGCGGCGCGCGGGGGTGAACCCGCGTCAGGACCCGCCGGTGAGCGTGGCGGCGATGTCGCTGGAGGTGCTGCCCGACCGGCGCAGCACGACAGCGACGAACCACAGCGCGGCCATCGTGACGACGAAGAGGATCATGGCGCCCACGCCCCAGAACGGCTTGATGGTGCTGCGCGTGGCGCCGAGCAGGGCCACGGGGAACGTGGTGGAGCCCGCCTCGGAGATGAGCGTGGAGATCACCGCGTTGTCGAGGCAGAGCGTGAAGGAGAGAAGCCCGCCCGCCACGAGCGCCGACGAGATGAGCGGCAGGGTGATCTGACGGAATGCCCGCGACGGCGTTGCACCCAGGTCTGCGGCCGCCTCCTCTAACGCCTCGTCGAGGCCCTCCAGGCGGGCACGCACGATGAGCGTGACGACGGCACTGGCGTACAGGGACTGGCCGATCCAGAGCTTGTTGATCCCGCCGTTGAACGGACCCCATCCGTCCGTGACGATGCTCCCGACCAGGGGGAAATCCGCGAAGCGCGGGAACCACGTGGCGAGTGCGACCGCGTCCATGATCTCGGGAGTCACGAGGATGAGGAACAGCACCGCCATGAAGGCCTTCGTCCAGGCGCCCGGCCGGCGGGCCAGGGCGACGCCGGCGAGCCCGCCGATGACGACCGCGATGACGGTGGCCCCGAACGCGGCGATGAAGGAGTTCCGGATCGCGTCGCCCACCCCGGAGAACTCGAAAACGTCCCGGTACCGGTCGGTCATCGACCAGTTCAGCAGCACGGCCCCCGCGAACCCGGCAGGCCCGATCCAGTTGACGGCGCGCGGCGGGAGGGACGTGAAGCGCCTCAACACGATCCGGGCGACGAGTGCACCGGCGATCACGAGGACTCCGCGGAGCAGGACGGACCACGCCACCGCCGCGTCAAACAGTTCGCCCCACCACTTCGTGCTGAAGTGCCCGGACCAGATCGTGAACGACTGCCCCCTGTTGAAGGAATGGACGAACACCAGGATGATGGGGACGAAGAGGAACAGCAGCACCAGTGCGGTCCATGCCGCGAGGAGGAGACGCTCCGGCTCTCTGGCCCCCCGGCCGGGCCTGGTTCCCCGCGCCCCCTCGGCCATTGCCCGCTGGTGGATTCCCCTGCGGACCCGCTCCGCGACCGGGGCGAGCAGTCCGAACACACGCGGGACCACCCACACGACTGCAGCGCCGACAACGAGGGTGAGCAGCACCGCAACAATCATGAGCACGGCCATCGCGGAGCCGAGCGGCCAGTTCTGCGCGCCGCCGAACTGCGACGCGATCAGGGCGCCGATCATGTTCCCCTTCGCCCCGCCGAGCACTGTGGCCGCGACGTAGTCGCCGCACATGGGGATGAACGTGAGCAGCACGCCGGCGACGATGCCGGGACCCGCGAGCGGGAGCGTGACGGACACGAAGGTGGCCACGCGGCCGGCCCCGAGGTCCTTGCTGGCCTCGCGCATCCGCACGTCGATGCGGTCGAGCGCCACGAACAGGGGGAGGATCATGAAGCGTATGTAGTTGTAGACCACCGAGATCTTCACCGCGAGTGACGTCTCCAGCACCTGGATCCCGTTCTCCCCCACCCACCCGAGGTCCATCAGGAATTTCGAGAACGAGCCGTTCGGGGCGAGCGGGATGCGCCACGC
>JBJTCK010000043.1:0-31741 GCA_046091825.1 Actinomycetota bacterium
TTCATCGAGACCGTCCCCGACACGCAGAAGAACACGGTGCGGCGCTGGGAGACGAACGGCGCGAAGTCCCAGGTTCCCGTGGTCGAGGACATGGTGCTGCGCGCCGCCCGTTCTGACGTGCCCACGCTGCACTTCGCGCACGTGTTGCTGCCACACCGTCCGTGGCAGCTCACCCCGGACATGCGCACGACGAGGTTCGTGAGCACCGACAAGCGCGGCCCGGAGGTGGAGGACCGCGTGCGCGACGAGTACCAGGCGTTCCTCGCCCAGTACGCCGCCACTGACTCGCTGGTGCTCGACCTGGTGACGCGGATGAAGAGGTCAGCCAACTGGGACCGCACGATGATCATCGTGACCTCGGACCACGGCATCGCGTTCGAGCCCGGCGAGTCGAAGCGCAAGGAGGTGAACCCGGGCCGGCCGGACACGCTCGAGCAGATCTACCGTGTGCCGCTCTTCATCAAGTACCCCGGCCAGCAGACGGGGGAGACCAACGACTGCCCGGTGCAGAGCCAGGACATCCTGCCGACCGTCATCGGCGTGACCGCGCTCGACGCGGGATGGGACACGGACGGTGTCGACCTGCGCCGCGTGTGCCCGACGCGCGGGTCGCGCACCGTCGCGTGGCCCGGTGGCTCCGCGACGCTCGCGAGCAGGGCGGGTGCCGCCGTGGTGACAGCACGCCGGTTCGATGCGTGGGTCGACGCGGACGGTGACACCGACGGGATCGCGATGACGTCAGGGCACGAGGGGTGGTTCGGCACGGTGGTCCCGTCCACCCTGCCGGCAGACCGGGACGTCACCGGGTGGACCCTGCGGGACCGCAACCTCTTCGTCAACGTCGCCACCGGCAGGTTCATGTCCGTGCCGCTGCAGTTCGACGGCATGTTCACTGCCGCACACCGGGTGCCGGATGATGCGGTCGGCCTGGTGGAGATGGACGGCCGGGTCGTGGCGGTGATCCCGGAGATCGCATCTGCCGCCGCCGGGACGTCGCCGTACAGGTCGATGGTTCTGCCGTCGGAGTTGACCGCGGGCACAAAGAGCCCGCGGCTCGTCATCGCCCGCGGCACGCCTGCGGCCCCGGGGCTCAGCTCCGTCGGCGCACCGTCGGGCTGAGGGGCGCCCGCATGGGGGAGCAGGCCGGACACTTTCTCTCCGTCACGGTGACGGGCCCCAACCTGGCGCTCGCTGATGCGTACGCGACCACGGTCTTCGTGATGGGCGAGCAGGGCCTTGACTGGGTGTCACAGTTCGCCGATTACTCGGTGCTGCCCGTGCGGGGCGGCTGAGGCCGCGCCCGGCGGGCCGGCAGCTCAGCCCTGCGTCTTCGCGTTCGCGGGCTTCAGTGACTCGTGGACACCGAGCACGATCGGCATCCACAGGCTGTCCTTCATGCGGTCGAAACCCGCCAGGCTCAACAGGCTCATGCCGATCGGTATGGCAGCCATCACCATGGCGAGGGCGAGAGTGTCGATGTCACTGCGCACCGCACCGTTGGCCTGGGCGCGCTCGATGATGTCCACGTACATCTGCACGTGGGTGCGCAGCCGGGGGAGCAGCTTCTCGCGGGCGGACTCGTCGCGCCACGAGGTGTAGTACGACTCGATCATGAGGCGCTGCGCCGCGGTGACGGAGTCGTCGGCATGGTTGCGCGGCACGAGATTGGCGACCTCGTACAGCCACTTGTCCTGGTTGAGCTCCGGCACGCCCGCGAGGGCGGCCGCGTTGCTGAGGAACTGCGCCTCGAGGGCGTCCTCCAGGGCTGCGCGGAACAGGTCCTCCTTGTTCTCGAACCAGGTGTAGATCGAGCCCACGGTGAGGTCCGCCCGCTTGGCGATGTCGACCAGGCGGGCCTTCTCGAAGCCGACCTCGGCGATCTCGTCGATCGCGGCCTTCAGGATCCGCTCACGCGACTGCAGGGCCCACGGACGGCGGTTCCTGCCGTCGACGTTGACGATGCGTGCGCTCCGCCATGGGCAGGGCCTAGTTCCGGGCGTGCACAAGTGAACCTGTGGTGACGGGAACGTGGCCTGCCGTTCCTGCCCCGCCCGGGCTCAGGCACCCGGGAGCTGGGCCACCGTGAGGGCCTCGTTCAGCGAGCCCACCCTATGCACAGAGATCCCCTGCACCTTCTCCGGTGCGCTCATGGGCACGATTGCCTTCGAGAACCCGAGCCGGGCGGCCTCTGCCAGCCGCCGGCCCAGGTGACCGACCTGGCGCACCTCGCCGGCGAGACCCACCTCGCCCACGACCACCATGTCGGGCGTGAGCGGGGTGTCGGTTGCCGCGCTCACGAGTGCCAGGCACATGCCGAGATCGGCCCCCGGTTCGGTGAGCTTCACCCCGCCGACGACCGAGGAATAGACCTCGTGGCTGGCCAGACTGATGCGCGCGCGCCGCTCCAGCACGGCGAGCAGCATGCTCAGCCGGCCCGGGTCCACGCCCTGGGCGCTGCGCCGCGCCGGCACGCCCGAGGAGATCTGGTTGGTGAGCGCCTGCAGCTCCACGAGCAACGGCCGCTGGCCCTCGATGGTGGGCACCACCACGGAGCCGGGCGCGCCGGTGCGCCGGTCGGCGAGGAACAACTGGCTGGCGTCGGGCACGCCGACGAGGCCGCCCTCTGTCATCTCGAACAGGCCGAGCTCGTTGGTGGGCCCGAACCTGTGCTTGACGGCGCGCATCATGCGCAGCGCATGGTGGCGCTCTCCCTCGAAGGAGAGCACGGTGTCGACGACGTGCTCGAGCACGCGCGGCCCGGCGAGCCCGCCCTCCTTGGTGACGTGGCCCACGAGCACCACCGGGATGCCGCGGCGCTTGGCCTCCTGCACAAGGCGGTGCGCGCACCCGCGCACCTGCACCACCGAACCGGGCGCACTGCCGAGGTCGGGGTCGACCACCGTCTGGATGGAGTCGATCACGACGAGACCGGGGGAGACGTCGTCGATCGCCTTCACGATGTGCGCGAGCGACATCTCGGGAAGCAGCCACAGCCCGTCCTTCAGCGCGCCGAGCCTGTCGGCGCGGGATCGGACCTGCTGCGCGCTCTCCTCTGCCGTGACGTACAGGGAGGTGCCGGGCCACCCGGCGAGCAGCTGCAGGAGCAGTGTGCTCTTGCCGATGCCGGGCTCGCCGCCGAGCAGGGTGACGGACCCCGGCACGATGCCGCCGCCGAGTACGCGGTCGAGCTCGCCGATGCCGGTGGGGTCGGGCCTGCCGGTGCCTGCGTCGATGCGCGAGATCTCCGTGGGCACGCCGGCCGGCACGAGCGCCAGCCCGGCCGCCAGCGATGCAGGGGTGTCCTCCGGGCCCTCGACGTCCTCGACGAGCGAGTTCCACGCGCCGCACGACAGGCACCTGCCCGACCACTTCGGGAACGATGCCGCGCACTCCGTGCAGCGGTGGATGAGCCTCAGTTTCGCCACGTGGTCACACTAGATGCGGCGTGTGCGGCCCCGCCGTGACGCGACCATGGCGACGAGCACGAGCGTGCCGATGATCCACACCGCCGCGAGCAGGCCGACCAGCCACCTGGCCGCCCGCGCCACGTTGGAGGCGATGTCCACGTTGTTGGTCGCAGTGGCGATGTCGGTGGGGGTGCCGTCCGTGGGCACGCGCCACGTGAGCGTGCCGCCGTCGATCGTGCCCGTGGTCGTGAGGACCTTGCCCGGCATGTCCGCGGCGAACCGGATGGCCACGATCTTGCCGAGGTCGAGGCCCGAGTTGCGCACCTGGTTCGCGTAGGGTGCGCCGTCCAGCAGCTCGATCGCCGCGTCGTCGGCGAAAGCCTCCAGACCCCCATTCACCTCCAGGGTGCCGGAGAGCGTGAACGTGCTGTTGGAGTCCTTGCCGGCCCGCTTCAGCACCAGGTTCTTCAGCGGGCCCCGCGGGCCGTTCACCTGGGACAGCAGCACCGTGGCCTCAGCCGGCGTGGAGAACCGATGCGAGAACGTGACGGTCAGGCCGCCGTCGTCGGTCTCGTCGGGGCCGTCCGTCTGCCAGCCCGCGGCGACCAGGTCGTCGGCGCGCACGTCCGTCTTCAGCGACGGCGCCGCCGCGACGACAGCGGCATCAGCTGTCACGGTGACACTGACCGTGCCCGAGCCGTTGGGGTCGACCTTCAACGAGATGTCGGTGTCGACACGGCACGCACCGAGCAGGAAGCATGCGGCGACCAGCGCGACCGCACGGGTGACCCTGGCGGGAATCACTCGCCGTTCGCGCTGCCGTCGGTGGTCTCGGCAAGGACCGTCCCGTCGGGGACCTGGAACCCCTCGACGGCACGGAACGCGAAGCGCTTCTTGCCGGGGTTCTCCGGGTCGTCCTCGGCGTCGACCACGATGATCTGGCCGGCGTTGAACTCCTTGTAGAGGATCTTCTCGGAGAGTGCGTCCTCGATGTTGCGCTGGATCGCGCGGCGCAGCGGGCGCGCACCGAGTTGCGGGTCGTACCCAATCTCGGCGAGCAGGTCCTTGGCGGCCTGGGTGAGCTCGATGCCGAGCCCCTGGCTCTCCAGTTGGCCTGCGGTGCGCTTCATCATGAGGTCCACCATCTGGAGGATCTCGTCGCGGCCGTGCTCGTGGAACACGATGATGTCGTCGACGCGGTTCAGGAACTCGGGGCGGAAGTGCGTCTTCAGCGCGTCCGTGACCTTGTCCTTCATGCGCGCGTACGACATGGCCTCGTCGGACTTGTTGAACCCAACGTTCGCCTTGCGCAGGTCCGCCGTGCCGAGGTTCGACGTCATGATGAGCACGGTGTTGCGGAAGTCAACGGTGCGGCCCTGGCTGTCGGTGAGGCGGCCCTCCTCCAGGATCTGGAGCAGCGTGTTGAACACGTCGGGGTGGGCCTTCTCGATCTCGTCGAAGAGCACCACCGAGAACGGCTTGCGGCGCACGGCCTCGGTGAGCTGGCCGCCCTCCTCGTAGCCCACGTAGCCGGGGGGCGATCCCACGAGACGGCTGACGGTGTGCTTCTCCATGTACTCGGACATGTCGAGCGTGATGAGAGCCTGCTCGTCACCGAACATGAACTCGGCGAGCGTCTTCGCAAGCTCCGTCTTGCCGACGCCGGTGGGCCCGAGGAAGATGAACGAGCCGCTGGGGCGGCGCGGGTCCTTCAGGCCGGCGCGCGTGCGGCGGATGCTCTGCGACACCGCGCGGACCGCGTCCTCCTGGCCGATGTAGCGCCTGCGCAGTTCGGTCTCCATGTTGAGGAGCTTCTGGGTCTCCTCCTCGGTGAGCTTGTACACGGGGATGCCCGTCCAGATGCTGAGCACCTCGGCGATTGCCTCCTCGTCGACCTCGTCGAAGAGGTCGATGCCCTGGGCCTTGATGTCGGCCTCCTTGGCGGCCTTCTCCTCCAGCAGGCGGCGCTCCTGGTCGCGCAGGTTGCCGGCCTCCTCGAAGCGCTGGTCCTCGACCGCCTTCTTCTTGGCCTCCTGCACCGTGGAGATCTTGGTCTCGATTTCCTTCAGGTCGGGCGGGGTCTGCATGCGCTTGATGCGCAGGCGCGATCCGGCCTCGTCGATCAGGTCGATTGCCTTGTCGGGCAGGTGACGGTCGCTGATGTAGCGGTCGGCGAGGTTGGCCGCCGCGACGATCGCCTGGTCGGTGATCGTGACGCGGTGGTGCGTCTCGTACTTGTCGCGCACGCCCTTCAGGATCTCGATGGTGTGGGCAACCGTGGGCTCCTCCACCTTCACCGGCTGGAAGCGGCGCTCGAGTGCGGGGTCCTTCTCGAGGTGCTTGCGGTACTCGTCGGTGGTGGTGGCGCCGATGGTCTGCAGCTCGCCGCGCGCGAGCATGGGCTTCAGGATGCTGGCGGCGTCGATCGCGCCCTCGGCAGCGCCCGCACCGACGAGCGTGTGGATCTCGTCGATGAAGAGGACGATGTCGCCGCGGGTCTTGATCTCCTTCAGCACCTTCTTCAGGCGCTCCTCGAAGTCGCCGCGGTAGCGCGAGCCGGCGACGAGCGCGCCGAGGTCGAGCGTGTAGAGCTGCTTCTCGTGCAGGGTCTCGGGCACGTCGTTCGAGACGATGCGCTGGGCGAGGCCCTCCACGATCGCCGTCTTGCCGACGCCGGGCTCGCCGATGAGCACCGGGTTGTTCTTGGTGCGGCGGGAGAGGATCTGCATCACGCGCTCGAGCTCGCGCTGGCGGCCGATCACGGGGTCGAGCTTCTTGTCGCGCGCGAGCTGGGTGAGGTTGCGGCCGAACTGGTCGAGAATCTGGCTGCCGCCCTTCTCGCCGGGCTCGTCCTTGCCGCCGGAGGCAGCAGCGCCGGAGCCGGACTGCTGGCCCTCGCCCTTGGCGCCGGGGCCCTGGTAGCCCGAGAGCAGCTGGATGACCTGCTGGCGCACGCGGCCGAGGTCCGCCCCCAGCTTCACGAGCACCTGTGTGGCCACGCCCTCGCCCTCGCGCAGGAGGCCGAGCAGGATGTGCTCGGTGCCGATGTAGTTGTGGCCGAGCTGCAGCGCCTCGCGCAGCGAGAGCTCCAGCACCTTCTTCGCGCGCGGGGTGAACGGGATGTGGCCGGAGGGGGAGGACCCGCCCTGGCCGATGATCTCCTCCACCTGGGCGCGCACCGCATCCAGAGAGATGCTGAGCGAGTCGAGCGCCTTCGCCGCCACGCCTTCGCCCTCGCTGATGAGGCCGAGGAGGATGTGCTCGGTGCCGATGTAGCTGTGGTTCAGCTTCCGTGCCTCTTCTTGGGCAAGGACGACGACCCGTCGGGCCCGGTCAGTGAAGCGTTCGAACAAAGGGACCACCCTCTTTGGAATCGGTGGGTACTTGCCTGGAGTGTATCGGCGGGGAGCGCAGGTTCTGGGCGGGACGAGCCGTGGGTCACCCCGGACGGAGCCCGAGATTTGCGCCCTAACCTGTGGATTGTGACGACCTCGCCGCTGCTCGGCCTGAAGACCATGGACGCCGACCGCGGGCGCGTGGAGCAGGCCCTGCTGGACGCCGTGCGCACGCCCGATGCGTACCTCACCGAGATCGCGTCGCACCTCATCTCCGCCGGCGGCAAGCGCCTCCGCCCGGTCATGACGATTGTCGCTTCCCGCGTGGGCAACGACGGCCCGGCCATGGATGAGGCCGTGCTCGGCGGCATCAGCTGCGAGCTCGTGCACCTCGGCTCGCTCTACCACGACGACGTGATGGACGAGTCCCTCACCCGCCGCGGCGTCGACACCGTGAACGCAAAGTGGGGCAACCTGCAGGCGATCCTCGCCGGTGACTTCCTGCTGGCCCGAGCCTCGGAGATCGCCGCGTCGCTCGGCACGGAGGTCGCCGGCCTGCTGGCCCGCACCATCGGCCGCCTCTGCGAGGGCCAGATCGAGGAGTTGCGCCACACCTACAACGTGGCCCGGCCCGTGGAGTCCTACCTGACCTCCATCGACGGCAAGACGGCGTCGCTGTATTCCACGGCTGCCCGCATCGGGGGCATCGTGGCCGGTCACGACCGCGCGACGATTGACCTCCTCACGGATTACGGCACCGCCTACGGCATGGTCTTCCAGATCGTGGACGACGTGCTCGACCTCACCGCGACAGACGAGGAGCTCGGCAAGCCGGCCGGCCACGACATGGAGGAGGGCGTCTACACCCTCCCCGTGCTGCACACCCTCGCCGCGGGCGGTGCGGCGGCCAGCGAACTGAACGCGATCCTCGGCAAGCCGCTCGACCAGGTCGAGCGCGAGAAGGTCCTCTCCATCGTGCGCTCGAACGGCGGCATCGAGACCGCCATCGCGCGGGCAACGTGGTTCGTGGAGGATGCCGAGCGCATCTGCAGCCAGCTACCGAAGTGTGCCGCGACCGACGCGATGCGCGCGGCCACGGCAGACCTCCTCGCCAGCGTCACGCGCTGAACCCGCCTTTCCTGCTGCGACCAGGCCGGTCCTGCTGTGACTGCCCGGGAACGAAGAAGGCCCGCCGCCGCTTCCGCGACGACGGGCCTCCCGCAGGTCCGTGTGGTCAGCCGGCCACGGGGTAGATGAACACCTCGACACGGCGGTTCAGCGCCTGCTGCGCCTCCGTCTTGCCGGTGTTCACCATGTCCTTCGAGCCCATCGCCACGATGGAGATCGGGTTCTTCACGCCGGCGGCGACCAGCGCACGCTTGACGGCCGCGGCACGCTCCAGCGAGATGCGCCGGTTCGAGACTTCGTTGCCGTAGAGCGAGGCTGAGTGGCCGAGGATCAGGATGCGCCCCGCGCCGGTGGCGGCTGCCGCCAGCTCCTTCACCTGGGCGCGTGCCGTGGCACTGAGCGTGGTCTTCACCTGGCCGAACATGATCGGCTTGTCCGTTGTGAGCACCGTGCCCACCTCGGTGTCGGCCGACGTGACCGTGGTGGAGAAGCTGCGCACGACGCGGCGGGTCTCCTCGTCGAGGATGCGGACCGTGCAGCGGCCGGTGCCGGTGAACACCACGCTGGTGGTGAGCGCGATGCACACCTTCGGCGTGACGGACACAAGGTCGAGGTCATCGGCCTCGGAGGGCTTCAGCACGGCGACAGCGGAGTTGACCTCCACCTTGGCGGGTGCCTCGGCGTAGACCTTCGCGTCCACGCGGCCGGCGACCGTCAGCGAGCCCCCTGCTGCGGGGGCAGCCGCGAGGGCGGCGGAGAAGGGCTTCTCGCCGGCGAACGCCGCGCCGCCGGTGTCCTTGGTGGCGCCGCCGGTGCCCGTGCCGCCGTCACTGCCGCCGGTCGCGCCCGCGATGGTCTCCCAGGTGTACGCGAACGTCCCTGCGGTCTGGGATCCGATGGCCGGGCGGACCCGCAGCAACGTGAAGCGGCCCTTGGAGTCGACCCAGCCGGTGGACCCGAAGTTGCCGCAGAAGTCGGCCGAGTCGAATTGCGTGGTCGCGGGCGAGCCGAGACCGTCGGTGCCGTACGTCTTCACGATGTCCCCCGTCTTCATGGAGAACACGAAGGGCCGGACCTCGGAGGTGATCGTGGTGCCCGCGGCGCACTGGAACGACGTTGACCCGCTGGCGGTCGCGGTGCGGCTGCTGGTGCCCGAGAAGAACACCTCGTCCTGGGTCGTGATCATGCCGCTGAGCGAGTAGTTCATGGGGTAGGACACGCCGCCGACCGTGACATTGGATGCGAGCGAGAGGGTCTTCTGGCCGTTGGTGCCGAAGGTGGGGTCGCCCTTGCCGTCCTTCACGCGGATGGCCACGAAGGTGCGCGTGGTGACAGAGCCACCCGGGGACGACGAGGAACTCTGTGCGAGCGTGACCCAGCGGCCGGCCGGGTCGATCACCCAGCGGTTCGCCCAGAACGGGCTGCTCGCATCCGGGAATGAGAGCACCTCTGTCGTCTTGCCGTTCGCAGTCATCGCGTACAGCTTGCTGGAGTAGGTGACGGTCTGGCCGGTGATGTTGCACCCGTCGTAGGCGGTGAAGCCGCTGTTCGCCCAGCCCTGGGGGAGGGTGGTCCGGCGCGGCGACGTGGACGTGGTGATCATGGTGTAGGGCTTGGTCGACGTCATCGTGGTGATGCCGAGGTCGGTCGTGGCGCTGCCGGGCCCGCCGGAGTCACAGACCGCCTTCGGGTCCGTGAGGACCACGCGGCCGTTGGTGCCCCAGGTGGTGTCCACCGTGAGGGTGTTGTTCGCGACCTTGAAACCGGTGTAGTGGTTCGCCCGGTAGTCACGGTAGGTGCCCGAGAACGTGACCGAGTTGCCGTTCTGGTCGCGGAGGTTGTCGTAGTTGCACCAGAACGAGAGCACCACGGTGCCGGACGGCACGATCATCGCCGAGTAGGAGTTCGTGCTGCCGTAGGTGAAGTACGCGCCGTTGATGGACGCGCCGTGGACGGTCTCGCACTCGGACTTGGCGAGGCTGGTGACCGGGATGTTGAGCGCGGTGAACTCCGACTCGTACTGGGCCATGTTGGAACTGGAGTAGTTCGACTCGCGGAGGTTCACCCGCGAGGTGACCGCACCCGTCTTCAGGTTGCCGGTCACGACCCGGGTGACCTGGTACTGGTTGTTGGTGGACTTCACCGTCGTGTTGATCGCCACGTAGTAGGAGTTCGACACCTCGTTGTAGGACACGCCGTTCACGGTCGCGCAGACGAGACCTGAGTTCATGCTGCCCACGGTGCAGGGGGTCGTGTCGGCCACGCCGAGGTCGATGACGCCGCCGGTGCCGAACGTGGTGTCGAGCGAGAGGTCGGGCTTCAGCTGCCACATGTGGAAATTGGTCCCGTTCGTCGGGACGCGGCCGATGACCAGGAACTCACCGGTGCGGCTGAGACGGATGATACGGTTCGCGCGCAGGCCGGCCGGCGATGAAGGCACGGCGCCGGGCATTGCTGCCTCGGCGACGTCGCCTGGCGCGGCAGAAGCCGGGGCGGCGACGGAGAGGACCGAGGCCGCGGCGACCGTGGCTCCGATGATGATGGACGTCAGACGACGCATGATGGGTTGCTCCTCTGTCAGTACAGGTGACGGTGGGAATTCTTACCAGTGTAAGAAAACACATCCTAGCGAGGGACGGGATGTCTGTCGGGGCACCCACTGCCCTCATTGACGCCGATGCAGCCGAGGTCAGGGGAGGTCAGGCGAGGTCAGGCGAGGTCAGGCGAGATCGGCCAGGGCGGCGGCTGCGGCAAGACCGCTGAGGGCCGCGCCCTCCATCTTCGGGCCGGCGCAGGCATCACCAGCCAGCACCAGGGGCAGCCCGGGCGCCACCCAGCACGGGTCGGGCCAGGTGCGGCGGGGGGTTGCGAAACGCCACTTCTTCACCTGGGACTCGATGACTCCCGCGCGACCCAGCCACGGTGCGGCGGCCTCGAGCAACTCGGCGTGTACCTCGGCGGGATCGGCGTCGAACCTGGCCTCGCTGAACCCGGGCGAGAAGTGGAACGTGAGGGCCGGCAGGTCACTGACGCCCTTGGCCTTGTTGTCCCCGATGAACTGGAAACTGCTGTCCGGGTTCTGCACCCCGCCGGGCGCCGGGACCCCGTGGTCATCGGAGTCGAGCACGGCAAGAAGGCCGAGGGTGCGGTCGTAGTCGGTTCCCCGCATCTCCGCGGGCATCTCGATCCCCGCACCGAAGAGCAGCGAGAACGACTGCGGCACCGGCGCGGTGAGGATGACGGCATCGGCAGGGTGGTCCACAGCGTCGTCGGTCTGCACCTGCCACCCGTTGCCGTCCTGGCGGATGGCAAAGACCAGGTGGTCACAGCGCACGTCGAGGCCGCCGGCGAGGTGCTTGGCGATCGTGTTCATCCCGCCGGTGCCCACGTAGCGCGCGTGGCCGTCCTGCGTGCCGAACCCACGGCACCACTCGTGCACGATCCCATTGGCAATCCAGGAATCCACGTGCGCACGGAAGGTGTCGCTGCGGACCGTGAAGAACTGCGCACCGTGGTCCAGCCGCGCGCCGGCGATGCGGCGGGTGGCGAGGCGGCCGCCGGGGCTGCGTCCCTTGTCCAGCACCGTGACCTCGTGCCCGGATGACACCAGCGAGCGGGCGGCCATGAGGCCGGAGAGCCCCGCGCCGACGACGATGACGCGCATCAGACGGCTTCGCGCGCGGCACGGCCGTGCGGCACGTGTGCCTTCTCCGCGCGGCCGAGGAACTCGAGCAGGATCCTGTTGAAGGTGGCGGCGTGCTCGATGTGCAGCCCGTGCGCCCCGCCGCTGATGATGACGAGCTCCGCGGTGGGGATGAGCGAGGCGATCTCCTCGGCGTCACCGCGTGGGGTGAGAACGTCCTGGTTGCCGACGACGACCATCGTGGGGCAGTCGATGTTCGACAGCTCGGACTGCAGCTGGTCGGTGGTGCGCAGGATCGCGCGCACCTGCGACACGAAGGCGCCGGCGGGGTTGAACAACTGGAGTGGGCCCATCCAGCCGAGCGCAGGCAGCAACCTGCGGAACGAGCGCGGGCCGATCATCCAGCGTGCCGCCTCACGCCCCACCGCGCCCATGCCCTCGGTGGCGGCGACGTCGGCCCAGGACTGCAGCAGCTCCTCGCGCCACTCGTGGTTGCGGCATGCGGTGGCCACGAGCGTGAGCGAGCGCACCCGATTCGGGTGCTTCAGTGCGATGATCTGGCTGATGGCGCCGCCCATGGAGAGACCCACCACGTGCGCGGACTCGATGCCGGCGTCGTCCAGAACGGCGATCGCGTCGTCGGCCATCTGCTCCAGGTCGTAGGTACCCTCCGGCTTGTCGCTGCGCCCGGCCCCGCGGTTGTCGAGGGCCACGGTCCGCCAGCGAAGTGCGAGCGCGGCGCGCTGGAGGTTCCAGGAGTTCTTCTCGGCGCCGAGTCCCTGCACGAAGAGCACGGGCGGGTTGCGGCGGAACCCGATCACCTCGTAGTGGATGCGGACCCCGTCGGATGCGGTCGCGAACGGCATGCCCTACGCCACCTGCCTGCGCGCGGGGATGCGCTCGACACTCGGCCACTGGTACATGCGCTCGATCACCTGCGTGGTGCTGTGCGCGGGAGCGAAACGGAGGAGATGGGCGGCCTCGTTGCTCGCCGCCAGGCGGCCCTTCTCCAGGAGTTCCGCCACGTGGTCAGGGACCGGGGCACCGGCGAGACCGCTCATGCTGCGGGCCAGCCACCACCCCGGGCCCACGGAGGGAACCGGCACGCGCCGGCCCGTGGTGATTGCGCGCAGCATGCTGATGGCGCCGTTCGCGACGATGTTGACCGTGCCGTTCGCGTCCCGTTCTGCTCCCTGGAGAAATGCGACCGCGGCATCGTGGTCCTCGACCACGCTGAAGACCGGGTTGAGGAGACCGTGGTAGGGCACCGCCGGCAGGCGCAGGATGCGCCCCAGTGGGCTGGGCACGTGCGCGCCGAGGACGGGCGCGAGCCGCAGCGTGCAGACGTTCGCGCCCCTGGCGATGCGCAGTTCCATGGCCTGCTCCTCGATGACGGCGCACATGCGCCCGTACGTGGTGGTCGGCGCCACGGGGGTTGCCTCCGTGGCGATGTCCGGGGAGTGGGACCCTGCGCCGTAGATCTCCACGCCGCTGCGCACGACGGCGGTCTCCAGTGCGGTCGCCTGGTGGGCGGCCTGGAACACGGCCTTCGCGACTGATTCCGTGCACTCCTCGGCCTGTTCGGTGGCGAGCCGCGCGTGGGGCTCCCACACGCCCACGTGGAGGATCACATGCGGGTTGAAGTCGGCCACCAGCTCCGTCATCCGCTCCGTGTCCGTTGCCGACACGCGCACGAACTTCGCCCGCTTGAGGTTCCGCCGGGGCGGGTCCACGTCGAAGCCGAGGATGTCGCCGGCCCATTCTGTGCGCTCGGTCATGGATGCCACCAGCGAACCGAGCTCGCCGCCCATGCCCGTGACGAGTACGCGACGGCCTTTCACGGTCCCCAACCTAACCGCGCGGCGAGTCAGCGAAGCTCGTGGACGTTGAGGATGAGCTCGCGCGCCCAGGTGTCGAGCTGGCGGCCCCCGATGCGCTCGGTGATGATGATCGCCTGCGAGGGGTCCTCGATCATCCCGCTCCAGCGGATGTAGCCGCCGACGATGCCGAGCAGCCTGTCGCCGACCTCCTCGGCGTGAAGGACGACCTTCTTGTTCGCGTTCATCAGGTCGCGCAGCTCGCGGTAGAACGGCTTGAGGAAGACGTTGAGGTCGTCGGCGCCGCTCAGGGGGCGGTGGCGGTGGTGGAGGTTCAGTTCCTCGTAGGCGTGCAGGTTGTGGGGTGCCGCGATGATCGAGATGACGAGGTCAAAGTGGTTCTCCCGCAGCCAGATGATCTCCTCCTGGCGCCGGACCCGGCGGTGGTTCTCGCCGTAGCCCCCCGGCCTCTCGCAGATGGCCAGCTTGTCCTTGATGACCCAGGTGAAGTTCCGTGGGGTGATGCCGAGGGCCCACTTTCCGCGCAGCTTCGGTGGCATCCGGGTCTCCTCTAGTTCTCGGCCCTGCGTGTCCGCGACGCTGCGGACGGGCCGTCCAAGAAATTAGCCCAGATTGACGATGCTCATCCGCTGTTTGCTGCGTCGAATCTGCCTGTTCCCTCCGATGTCGCAGCCGGGGACCCTGCCGCGGGCGACCTCGAGCACCCTGTCGACTGTCGCAAGATCGGGCGGGTACGGCTCTGCCAGCCACATGCGCACGGCCCTGCGGGCGAGCGGCAGCGGCGCCGCGGCCAGTGCGACCGCGTCGGTGACGTCGATGTGCGACGCGAGCTCGTCGAGGAGTGCGTCGTCACCGCGCAGCACGTCCGCCGTGCGGACGAGGACAGGGACTGGGTCGCGGCGTGACACCGAGGCGAGGAGGGGAATCAGTTCGTGCCGCACGCGGTTGCGCTGGTGCGCAGGGTCATCGGTCGTCTCGTCGGCGACAGGGCCGAGGCCGCGCCCCGGCACAGTGCGTGGGTCTCCTCGCGGCGCAGCGCCAGGATGGGCCGCCGCTCGCCGGGTTCCATCGCGGCGAGGCCCGCGGAACCGGCGCCGCGGAGCAGATTGATGAGGACGGTCTCGGCCTGGTCGTCGGCGGTGTGGCCGGTCATCGCGTCTGCGGGGAGCACGGCGTACCTGGCCGCACGCGCGCGGGCCTCCAGGTTCGGGCCGGGCGCCACCGTGACCGTGTGGGTCACTAGCGGGGCACCGACGGCAGCGGCGACCGGTGCGATGAGCGCCGCGTCCGCGGATGAGCCGGGCCTGATCGAGTGGTCCACGTGCACGGCGGTGACGTGCAGGCCCCGGGCAGCCGCGAGCACCAGCAGTGCCATCGAATCCGGGCCGCCGGACACGGCACACGACACTGGTGTGCCCGGTTCGGGGAATGTGCAGCGCGCGAGCAACCCGTCAACGAGGGGTGACCGGGTCAGTGCGCTGTCCATGGTGCTGCCGGTGTGCCCGGCGCGGGCGCTACTTGCGCGCGGCCCTGCGCTGGAGACGGTTGGGGTACTTGGTGGCGGTGACCTTGACGACGTACCCGACGAGGGTCTGGACGATCAGCCCGGCGGCGGCGAGGAGCAGGACGAGACCGAGCCAGAAATGCCAAACGACTGCAGAAATCATGCGACCAAGGCTACTCAGTCGACCCAGTCAGGGCCGAAACAGTCCTTGATCTTGGTGACGAGACTCCCGGGCAGTTCTTCTGCCTGGGCCTTCACGCGCACGACCCGCTTGAGCTCCCCGTGGAAATCGAAGGCGCCCTGGCAGTCGGGGCAGGAGCGGAGGTGACCCATGATCTCGCCGGCCTTGCCCTCGGGCAGTTCCCGGTCGAGGAAGCGCTCGATTTCCTCGAGCGTCCCCTGGCAGTCCATCGCCATCTCGTGTCCCCTTTCTTTCCTCGATCCTCAGTTGTCCCGGACGAGGGACTCGTCGACGAGCCCCCGTTCCCTGGCGAAGTCGTACAACCTCTTCTGCATGGCTTTTCTTCCCCGGTGGAGGCGGGACATCACGGTGCCGATCGGGACGTCCAGCATCTCGGCGATCTCCTTGTAGGAGAACCCGTCCACGTCCGAGAGCAGGACCGGCATGCGGAAGGCCTCGGGGAGCTCCTCGATGGCGGCCTTCACCTCGTCGTCGGTGAAGAGCTCCATCATCTGGTCCTCGGCCGAGGGGTTGATGCGCGACTGGTCGATTGTGCCGAGCCGGCGGAAGAGGTACAGCTCCTCCACCTCGTCCAGTTCCACCTCGTTCGGGCGGCGCTGCTTTGCGTTGTACTTGTTGATGTACGTGTTCGTCATGATTCGGAACAGCCACGCGCGCAGGTTCGTGCCGTCCTGGTAGCTGTCGAAGGCGCGCCAGGCCTTGAGGTACGTCTCCTGCACGAGGTCCTCCGCGTCGGCCTTGTTGCGGGTGAGACGGACGGCGTGCGCGTACAGCTGCGGCGCGTACTCCATTGCGTCCTTCGGAAAAGTCTCCCGTGATGCCATGGCCGGACCCAGCTACTTGTTCTGCTGCGAGAGGTCCGCGACGGCGATGTCGAGCGCGGCCACGAACCGCTCGAGCACGGACGCCACGACCTCGCGATCGTCGGGCTCGAACTGCTCGACGATTGCGAACAGGAGGGTGCGGCGGTTCTCGAGCACACGGGCGTAAATCATGCGGCCCCTGTCGCTCGGGGCCACGAACACCACGCGACCGTCGCCGTCGTGCGACACCTTCTCGGCCAGGCCGTCCTTGATGAGCCGCTGGATGGCCCGCGTCGCGGTGCTGGGGTCGACCCGGAGCGCGTCGGCGAGGTTGCCCATGCTGATGGAACCGTTCATCACGAGCTGCTCGAGCGTGTCGAACTGCCCCGGCTCGATGGAGTAGTCGTCGCCCTCGAAGATGAGCTCGCGGACCGCGTTGTTGGCGGCACCGCGGCGCAGCTCGCGCCATGCAACGGCGATGCGCGCGGCGAGCTCGCGCTCGGACTCCACACCAGGGTCGATCGGCTTCTTCACAACTCGCATCTGCTCATTAGGGTAGTCACATGGCGGCGGGGGAGGACCAGCAGGGCGGCAGCATGCAGACCCCGCTGGAGGTGCTCGGCATCATGGCCAGCCAGCAGGCGATGCTGGCGCCCGGCCTGCGCCACATCGAGATGTACACCATGCGAGGGCTGCTCGGCATCCTCTGGCACGAGCCCGTGGGGGATGCGCGCGGTGTGGGCGTGGTCATGATGGGCGGGGCAATGGGCGGCCTGATGGGGCCGGGCGACGCGCTGTACCAGCAGCTGGGCGAGGACTTCTCGGCACGGGGCATTCCCGCGATGCGGATCAGCTGGCGCAAGCCGAACGACATGGACGCATGCTGCGTGGATGCCGCCGCGGCGGTGCAGATGATGGTCGGCACGGGGTGTGACCGGGTGATCCTGATGGGGCACAGCTTCGGCGGCGCCGTCGCCGTGCGCGTGGCGGTGGGACTGTCCGAGATGGTGACCGGGGTCGTCACCTTCGCCACGCAGTCGGCCGGGTGCGAGGTCGCCGGCGGTCTCGCCGGCCGGCCGCTCCTCATGTTTCACGGTGACCGTGACGAGATCCTCCCCGTGGAGGCGAGCGAGGTCGTGCGGTCCATCGCCGGCTCCGGCGAGCTGCGAATCATGCCCGGCGACGGTCATCTCCTCGCGAAGAGCCACGACGTCATGCGCGATGAAGTGAACGCCTGGTGCGACACCGTGTTCGCGCTCGGGGAGGCCACGGAGTGAGCACGGAGGCGAACGCAGCCCTGCCGCGCAACGTGGTGGTCCTTCTGCTCGACAGCCTGAACCGCCACGAGATCGGCGCGTACGGCGGAGCCAACTTCGACACCCCGAACCTCGACCGCCTGGCGGCGCGCAGCGTGCGCTTCACGAACCACCACACGGGCTCCCTCCCGTGCATCCCGGCGCGACACGACCTGCTCGTCGGTGCGTGGGACTTCCTGTGGAAGCCGTGGGGGTCAATCGAGCTGTGGGAGAAGCCGATCACCGCGTCACTTCGCGAGGCAGGTGTGGTGACACAGCTTGTCACCGACCACCCGCACCTGTTCGAGGTGGGCGGCGAGAACTACCACACCGACTTCACTGCGTGGGCGTACGAGCGTGGGCACGAGAGCGACCCGTGGTGCACGCGCCCGGACGACTCGTGGCTGGGCGCGCCGTCATTCGGCCGGGGACACACGCACTACGACAACTCGCGCGGGTGGTTCCGCAGCGAGGAGGACTTCCCCGGCCCGCGCACGATGTCCGTGGCCGCGCACTGGCTGTCGATACATGCGCCCGTGCACCGTGCGAAGGGCGAGAGGTTCATGATGTTCGTGGACGAGTTCGACCCGCACGAGCCGTTCGACACCCCGGAGGAGTGGGCGTCCAGGTACGACGACACATGGGAGGGCCCGCACCTCATCTGGCCGCCGTACGCAGTGGACGCGAAGGCCAAGGGGATCATCGACGACCGCGACGCCCGGCAGATCCGCGCCCAGTACGGCGGGAAGCTCTCCATGATCGACCACTGGCTGGGCCGCGTGCTGGACGCACTCGACGAGACCGGTGCGTGGGAGGACACGGCGGTGATCCTGTGCACCGACCACGGCCACTATCTCGGTGACACCGACGTGAAGGGTCGCGACGTGTGGGGCAAGCCCGGCATCCCCGTGTACAAGCCGCTCGGCCACATCCCGTTGATGGTCGCGTGGCCGGGTGCGGCACCCGGCACGAACGCTGCCCTCACCACCTCCACCGACATCCACGCCACGCTCGCCGCGGTGTTCGGTGTGGACATCCCCCACGTGTCGCACGGAAGGTCGCTGGTGCCGCTCGTCAACGGGGAGGCCCGTTCCGTGCGCGACTGGCTGCTGACGGGCGTGTGGGGACGCGAGGTGCAGCTGGTCACCGACGAGTGGCGCTACACGCGCGGTCCGCAGGGGGACAACGCCCCGCACTCGATGTGGTCGAACCGCTGGAGCACGATGCCCGTGCCGTCGCGGCCGGACGTGCGGATGCCCCTGCCGGACGCGCGCGCGTCGCTCGACTACATGCCGGGCAGCACCGTGCCCGTGATCCGCCAGCCCTTCAGGGCGGGGGACCTGCTGCCCTTCTGGGCGTACGCGGCCGAGTACCAGACGATCATGTTCCACCGCGGGGAGGACCCCGACGAGACCGTGAACCGGATCGGTGACTCCGTGGCACATGATGCCGAGGAACTGCTGCGTGCCGCTCTCGTGGAGGTCGGCGCGCCGTCCGAGCAGTTCGAGCGTCTCGGCCTGTCCTGAGCGGTCAGCCTTCTGTCCGGCGCCGCCCGCCCCAGGCGAGCCACACGAACAACAGGCCGCCGAGCACCATCAGCACGGCGATGACCCCGCCGCGCGGGAGCACGTAGCGGACCTGGATGTCGGCGGAAGGTGAGGCATCGACGACCGGCAGGACACCGGCGAGCGACGACACCGGAACGTCCGCTCCGTCCACGGAGACGCGCAGGCCCGGGGTGAGCGGCCTGGCGAGCACCACCTTGCCGCCACCCGAATGGCTGACGTCGCGCCGCTCTGTGTTCTCCGTGCCCCACAGGACCCAGTGGGCGGACTCCTCCATCTTGGTGAGTTCGTAGTCATCGGGCAGCGCCGCATCCAGCCACTGCTGCTGCTGGCCGCGCTGCACGAACAACTGCGTGACACCGAGGAGGTCGATCCAGTAGCGACCAGTGGTCGGCTCCTTGCTGAAGAGCCGCCCCGCGGTCTCCTCCGTGGACCAGCCGAATGGTGAAGAACCCTCATTGATCTTCATGCCGAGCACTCTCTCGAGCCCATCGTGCGGCATCGCGGAATAACCCGTCACGAACTCCGCATCGATTCCGGTCGCGAGGATGACGTTGCCGTCGGCCATCTCGGCGGCCGTCACGGACCCCTCCGGGTTCGGGATCAGGCGGAAGCGCCCCCGCTTCTTCTCGATTGTCTGTGCACCTGCCAGGTCGCCCTGCAGTGCAAGCACACGCTGGCCCTCCATCGCCGCGTACTGACGTGCTATCGCCGCGCGCGACGAGGGGGTGTTGCGGTCACCCGGCATTGCGGGCGACGGGCTGGCCACCACCAGGTACACCGTGGTCAGCACAACGCTGGCGGAGAGCAGTGCCGGGAACCACCGCCGTGCGGCGGAGAGGAAGAGCCGGTGGGCGAGTGCCACCGCGACGAGGAGGCCGATGGTGAGGAACATCGGGTAGAGGCGCGGACGGAACGCGGTGAGCGCGAGCCAGACGACCGGCGCGACCCATTTCCATGCGTCCGTGAACCGGCGCGGGTCGTGGGCCTCGTCACGGGCCGCGTGCATCGCCTGTACCGCCACCATGACCACGAGGAACGCGGCGAACGGCTGGAACCTGAACGGCCACCGTGTGGGCCCGAGGATGCTCGGCCCGAACGTGCCGACGCACACGACGGCTGCAGTGACCAGGTCCACGCGCACCGTCCGGCGCACCGTCTGCGACGTGGCGACCCAGTACGCGGCGAGGGGCAGGAACCAGGCGATGTACGTGATCGGCTCGAACATGAACCCCTGCCCGGCGAAGCCGTCGATGTACGGCTGGCTGAACGGGGACCACGCGAAGAAGACGGCATCGAGGTGGTGCGTGAGGAACCCGTCGTTGAATAGACCGTGGGGTGCGCGGGCCGCCCAGTCCGCGAACAACTGCGCGCTCACCCAGGTGGGCGAGGCAAGAAGTGCCGTGGCCACGCACGCGGCCGCGTAGCGCACCGCCTCGCGTGTGCCCCACCGCCGCTCCAGGAGCTGCTGCAGCCCCGCGATCAACGCGACCATGCCGGCCGCGATCATCGCGTGCGGCCACCCGGCGGTGACGAGGAAGAAGCCACTCACGGGGATCGTGACGGCGAACCGGATGTCGCGCCTTGTCCACCACACGGCGGCGACGAACCACGTGAACCAGGCGAACCCGATGAGCGCGGGCGTCCAGCTGCCTGCGTTCCAGTAGAGGAGGTGCACGTTGAAGACGGCGAACAGGGACGCCGCGACCGCGAGCGCCGGCGGGATTCGCACGGTGCGCGCAGCGACGTACGCACCCGAGACCGCGATGAGCATGTAGAGCAGTGCGATGAGCATCGCGTTGCGGGCCAGGTCGTCGCCCATCGACGCGATCGCGTCGCGCATTGGCGTCAGCGGGTTGAACACGCCGAACTGGATCTCGCCCGTCACGAGGGAGAGCGCCCACGACCTGCGGAAGCCGCCGATGTCGCTGATGCCGTATCCGTTCTCGTGGAGCGCTCGGAAAGCACCCATCATCTGGTGCTCCACGTCGTCGCGGTAGAAGAACCTGCGGTTGCGCGCCCACACGAGAAGGACCGTGAGAACGGTGAGTGCCTTCGCCGCCGCGAGAGCCGCGAGTTCGGTCCTCAGCCTGCTGCGCACCTGCCCATTGTGGCAGTCACGGACGCACGGTGTCCGCTTCCCGGTACGGGCAGTGCCGGCACTTGTTGTCGCAGCAGTAGCCGCGGCGCCTCAGGTACAGCTCCGTCATCACCATGAGTCCGGTCTCGGGGTCCGTGTAGAAGTCGCGGCCCGCTGCCACCGCTGCGCTGTGTGCTTCTGCGGGGCCCATGTGGCCTGATGCTACGGGTGGTACACCTCGCGACGGTGGCCGACCCGCACGACTTTCACCACGAGGACACGGTCGTTGATCTCGTAGATGATGCGGTAGTCGCCGACTCGGACCCTGTACTCTCCGGTGTCTGTGAGTATTGTGACTCGCCGCGGACGAGGCTCTAGCTCGAGCAGCCGGAGAGCGGTGATGATCCTCACACGGTCCTGGTGCTCGAGTCGTTCGATGAACTTGCGTGCCTGGTTCTTGACGATGACGTCGTAGCGGCTCACAGACCCAACTCTCGTGCGAGCTCCTCCAGCGGGATGAGCGGCTCGGGGTTGGACTCCTCATCTGCCTTCATCTCGCCCAAGGCCGCCAGGTCCTCGAGGGTCTCGAGTGCGTCCATCAACTCGTCGTACCGTTCGTAGCTGATGACGACGGCCGCGGGGGTGCCGTGCCTCTCGAGGATCACCGCCTCGGTGCGGGCGAGTTCGATGACCTCGGCCATCTTCTTGCGTGCTGCGCTGACTGCCATGCGGGCCATGTAGGAAAATGTACAAAACAGAAAGCACGAACGTACACAACCCATCCACCACAGCGCGGCGCAACGGGGTGAAGATTCCTCAGCCGGGGCCGACTCCCGGCAGGGGGGACACCATGAACCAGTCACAGACTCCGGGGAACAAGTCACAGATCCTGGCGGCCGAGGCACTCGGCACCTTCATGTTGGTGATGGGGGGTCCGGGCACAGCGGTGCTGGTGCCCGGTTTCGACGGCAAGGTGCTGATGGTCTCGCTGGCCTTCGGGCTCTCGCTGCTGGTCGCTGCCTACGCCATCGGCCCGGTCTCTGGCTGCCACATCAACCCCGCCGTGACCATCGGTCTCGCCGCGGCGAACCAGGTGGACCGCGCGCTCGTGCCGAGCTACATCATCGGCCAGTTGGTGGGAGGTGCGATCGGTGGTGCAGCGATCCTCGGGATCGCGGGCGGCATCAAGGGCGGATTCTCGGTGGGAGTGTCCAACTTCGCGGTGAACGGCTGGGATGTGCTCTCGCCCGGTAGCTACGGGTTCGCCTCGATGGTGCTCGTGGAGGTCATCCTCACTGCGGTCCTCGTGTACGTGGTGCTGTCCACCGGCCACGAGAAGTTCGCGACAGGCATGGGTGGGCTCACTGCCGGGGCGACGCTCGCACTCATCCACATGATCTCGATCCCGGTGGACAACACCTCGGTGAACCCCGCGAGGTCGTTCGCGATGGCCATCTTCGCCGGTGGCGACGCGCTGTCGCAGGTGTGGGCGTTCTTCGTGTTCCCCATCCTGGGCGGCATCACAGGGGCGATGCTCCACCGTTTCATCAACGACTGAACGACTGGAATGGATGCGGGGTCACCCCGGCGTCCTGTCAGGAGAGCTCCTCGGCGCTGATGACGCCGTCACCGTTGGAGTCGGTCCCCTTGAGACCGGCATTGCCGGGGAAGATTGCCTTCCACGTGCCGATGTCGACGAGCCCCGTCTTCAGCAGCGAGTTCTTCGTCTGTACGTCCATCACCGCGCGCACCGTGCCCGTGCCGAAGTAGCCGTCCACGTCCACGTCGTGCCCCTTGGCCTTGAGCGCCTTCTGGAGGACGCGCACCGCACTGCCCGAGTCGCACTTCTCGAGCGGCAGCTTGAAGTTGTCCACCCATCTGTCGCACTCGCCGCGCAGCGCCTCGTTCACCACGCTCTCGGGCGGGGTGCAGCCGGTCTCGGCCACGTTCCGCAGCGCCACGTTCGCTGGCCAGATCCTGCACTGGACTGCGAGAGACGGCACGTCCGCCGTGGCCATCGGCTGAAGGTCGGCACGGAAGCACGACACCCGCCAGAGCGTCAGCGGCAGGGTTGTGTCACACGTTGCCGTGGCTGTCCACGTGCCGGCGTCGCGACGGAAGAGTTTCACCTGGCGGCAGCCGGCGTCAGGACAGTTCCAGGTGTCTCGGTCCAGGTTGCCGACGGCCCAGTTCTCCGTGCAGGTGCCGAGGACCATCTTCGACTTGAACGCGGCGCGGAGCCCTTCTGCGTCGCACTCCGTGACCGGTTCGTCGACGGTGGAGAGGGGGGCCTCCGTGGTGGCGGTGACTGCCGTGGAGGTTGGCGCGGCGGCCGGTTCC
Source organism: Actinomycetota bacterium (assembly GCA_046091825.1). Taxonomy (GTDB): domain Bacteria; phylum Actinomycetota; class Acidimicrobiia; order Acidimicrobiales; family Ilumatobacteraceae; genus UBA2093. The sequence continues at coordinate 23,141 of JBJTCK010000043.1, forward strand.
GAGACCGCCGTCGTGTCTGTCGCTCCACGCGACCCGCCGCAGGCCGCGAGCGTCACGAGAACGAGTGTCGCGCAGAGCCGCGGCCTCATGCTGGTTCTCCCGGCATCGCGGGGCGGTCGTCGCTCGCCGAGGCCACACGGAGCGAAACCCAGATGAAGACGAACTGGAAGGGCAGCCGCACCCACGACACGATTTGGTCACCGACGGGCCGGTTGCGCCAGTCCCACGTCATGTAGAGGTTGGCGGGGTACACCAGCACGTACAGCCACACCGCCGCGAGGGCACCGCGCCGGCGGGTGGACGGGCGCAGAAGCATGAGGCCGATGACGACCTCGGCCAGGCCGCTGGCGTACGTCCAGAAGGACTCCGAGGGGGGCAGCCACGGCGGCACGATCTCGTTGAAGAAGCCGGGGCTGGCGAAGTGCATGACGCCGGCGAACAGGACCAACAGCCCCATGACGGCCCCGATCCGGTTCCAGAAGTCTGTGCTCGTCATGCCGTGAACCTAGCAAGACGGGCCCCGGCCTCAGCCGGGGCGCCTGATGGTGAGCGTGACGATCTTCTTGAGAGTCGTCCCCGTCATGGTCACAGTGGCGACACACGACGTCCTCGTGGTGGTGCGCACGATTGTGGTGCCCGATACACGGCATGTTCTTGCGTACTGGGTCGAGACGGTGACGGTCGTGCGCGCACCGGTGGGTGCTGTCACCCCCACGCGGTCCATGGCCGACGCCGCGGTGATTCTCGACGCTGTGGAGAGGAGCGTGCGGGTGAACTTGCTCGTCTTCACCGGTGGCGGGGCTGCGGGAGTCGTTGCGGTGGGCGGCCGGGGCGTCGGGGGTGTAGTTGTGGTTGTCGTTGTTGTTGCAGCGGTCGTAGTAGTTGGTGGGACGGTCGTCGTGGTCGTCGTGGTCGTCGTGGTGGGAGGCAATGTTGTGGTTGTTGTCGTGGTGGGTGGCAGGGTCGTCGTGGTTGTTGTCGTGGTTGTAGTTGTGGTGGGCGCCAGGGCGAAGTCGACTTGCACTGTGACGTCAGATGTGACTGTGACGGTGCACGAGCTTCCCGAGCATCCGTTGACGCTCCAGGAGGAGACCACCCACCCGGCAGCGGGTGTGGCCGTGAACGTGATGCTCGTGCCGTCATTGACCGAGGTAGCGGAGGTGCCGGCAGAGGACCTGGAGAGGGCACTCACCGTGGACGTGACGCTGCCGTCGCCCACCTGTGTGAACGTGACCTGTCTGGCCTCGACCAGAGTTGACGTCACCGTTCCTGCCGCGGTCGAAGCGGCGCTCCCGGCATCTGCCGTCCAGTACGAGCGAGTGACCGAGCAGGATGTGGAACCAGCCGCGAGCGCACCGAGATCCACCGAGGTGGCGGCCACGGTCCCCGAGTAGGGGTTCGCTCCCGTGCACGACACGGTGACCGGGTCATCGGCAGTCGTGGTGGACGCGGGCAAGGTGTAGGAGAGCACGGCCCGGCCCGCACTTGCTGTCAGTGCCACTGATGCAGGTGCCGCCGGTGGCTCGTGCACCGCCACGCTGACGGGTGCCGTGGAGGTGTCGGCGAACGTGACGTAGCAGTACCACTGGCCGACAGCAGCATTGACCGTCTGGCCTCCCGAACCGGAGACCGAGGACGCGCCCTTGTTACAGACGAAAGAGTTGCTCCCTGCCGCCATCGAGATCGTGCCGTTCCCGCCCGTGAGACCGGTCGATGCAGCGGCCTGGGGTCTGGCATGGACCACGAGGGCGGGACCCCATGCCCCGTTGATCGAACTGCGCACACCGCGGCTCCGGCATGTCCAGAACCCCGGCTTCCCCGCCAGTGACACGAGACCGGGAGCCGAGCCGGTCGAGGTGACGACGTCCCCGCCCGATGCGCATGACAGCTCCCATGATGTGGAGTCCGCGCCGAGCAGACCCACCCGCACGGCAACCCTTCCTGCCGTCGCCGCGCGCCATGGCGTGAGGAAGGGTGCGGCCGGTGCGATGACGCCGCTGAACGCGGGGGGAGCGGACAGCATCTGGTGCGCAGACACCGAACTTGACCTGGACTCGATGACTGCGCCCTGGGCGAAATTGGTGGACGACGTGCACGGGGGTGAGCCGGCAGAGCAACGGACCGTGCCCGAACCGTCGCGAACGTCGGAGACACCGCCCGGCAGCCTCAGTTCCCACCTGCGTTGTGTGCCCGACTTGATGCCCGGCGTGCCTAGGAGCGATGTCCACGAGACCGACGAACTGGTCCTCGACGTGATCGTGGAGGACACTGGCGCACGGACCGTGAAGAGGACGGTGTGGTACGTCTCGTCGGTGGGTGTGCCCAGGTTGTCGGGCACGCGCATGCGCCCGAGGGCAGTCATGGTGTCGGGACCCGACCACATGAGGTTTGCCGGCGAGTAGCTGTAGCCCCACCCGGCCACCTGCTGCCCGGTTCTCGTCACCGACGCGAAACCCGTGAGCGTGGTGGGGGCATCCGCCGCGACTCTCGACGCCGAGGTGGTCACATATACCGAGGAGGTGTCAACACCGACGGTTGCGTTGCCGGCAGCGAGCAAAGACCCCTCTTTCCTGGCGGACCCGTTCGTGAGCAGTCTCGAGAGCGTCCCTGCGGCCGTGTCGACGACGTAGGAGTTGCCGGACTGCGGGATCACCGTGACGTGGTCACCGGAACGGGCGTAGAGACGCGGGGAGTTGGGCGAGGCCTCGTTGCTCGGCATGCCGCTGGACAGGCTGTCGTAGCCGAGCGACGACGTGAACGTCACGACAGTGGGCGTCGGAGCGTGCACAGTGAGGGAGGCATCCTTCACTGTGATCGGGTGCCCGGCCGAAGTGGCCCCGACTGCGCCCATCCACCCCGTGTGCGTGGCGACGACTGTGCCCGTGACCGCATCGGTCACCACGGCATATGTCGGCTTGTTGCCCGTCTCCATGGCCATGCACGAGGCGAGCACGCGTCCGTTGTCCACCGTGAACTGCGGGTAGCCGCCGATGTAGATCGTCCCGGTCCAGGTGCCCGGTTGGCACGTGAGGTTGGAGGTGGCCACGACTTTCGCGGGGGAGTCCACTGACACCGCGACCACGGCAGTGCCGTCCGTGTCGAAGTTGTCGTCGGAGGAGTAGATGGTGGGGGCCAGCCAGACGGCCCTCCTCTCCGCATCGAACTTGCCGCCGCAGAAGTCCCATTGGTTCGTCCCCGGCAGGTCGATGTCGCGTCTCACCAGTGTGTCCAGCGAGAATGCGGAGATCCCCCCCGACACCACGTTGCAGTGGCCGATGATCACCTCCCTGCGGACGTCATCTATTCCGAGGATCTCGGGGCTGCCCTCCGAGATCGGCAAGGTCCTCGTGGTGTCGTCATCCATGACCACCAGTTCGGTCCGCCGGTCGGAGGACTCGCTTGCCGTGACAGAGAAGGTCGTGGCCACCGTGATGCCCAGTGCCTCGCTGGTTGCCACCCGGTTCGGGACGCCCTCCATGCTCGGCAGGAGAGTGGGCACCGCCTGTGCGGTCCATGCGCTGGGGATCGACTCGGAGCCCGAACCGAGGGACACGACGCGCGCGGAGACCTTGGGGAATTCCCCGGTGGTGATCACGAGTCCGCACGTCTGGGAGGTGGTCACGCCAGCAGACACCGTGGTCGTCGACTGGGCACCGGCGAGCTCGACCCGGTAGCCACCGGATGCCGCGGCGACAGAACCCCACGTGACCGTGACGCATCCCTCGCCGGATGCGGCAACCTGGACGTTCGCCGGGGTCGCCGGCCGTGAGGCCGTGTTGCTCGGCGTGAACGTGAGCGGCTCCGAGTCGGTGATCCCGCCCGGCGAGCGCGAACGGACGACCAGTGTGTATGTGGTGCCCGGGTCAAGACCGTCAACGACCAGGTCGAGCGGCCCGGCCCTCCACGGTCTCACGATGTTCCCGGGGTTCAGGACCACGTCGTAGGTGACGGGCCGCAGTTTGTACTCGCTGTCGAGGCCTGCCTCCACGGCATCGGTGATGCGGGAGGAGGCCGACCAGGTGACACGTGCGGTTCCGTTGGCCGACTCGACGACTGGTCGCAACGGTGCACTGGCGCGCTCCACCACGCGCACACCGAAGCCGGACTGTGTCTGCACCCACAGCGCACCGGCAGTCGTCTCGGCGATTGCCCGGCGGGCCGCGTTCGCCAGGGTCCCACTGCTGAAAGAGCCGAAGGCGTAATCCTTCCACCGTGACCGGAGATCGGAATCGATGTCCATGAGCCATGCACCGGCCAGGAGCAGGCCCGACGCCCCGCTGGAGAGTGACCCGTCATCCCCCAGGCTCGACGAGCCCATCCGGTTCACGGTCATCGTCGTGAGGTTGAGGGACACGAGCGCATCGGAGAGCAGGATGCCGACGTTCGAGGAATCGAAGGCAACGATGTCTGCATAACGATGCGGGTACGGCACCCCGTTGAACGTGCTTCCCGAGTAGATCGGGAGGTCGAGGTCGAGGCTGGCGGTGGTCGTGCCGGCCCAGTCCAGTTTGTGGAACGGGCCGTTGTTGGTGGGGACCACGAGAACGCCGCCCGTGAACGCGAAGACGGTGCCGGGACGCGTGAACCCGGTAGCCGTGGCGACCGTGCCCGCGCTGCGGTTCCACAGTTTCACCCATCCACTGAGGTTCGACGCGAGGGCGACACGTGTGCCGCTCACCGACACCGCAGTCGCGACATCAGATCCCATCGACATCGTGGGGACGGACAGCGACGTCAGGCTGCCTGAGCCGCCGACAGAGAACCGTGCCACCCCGCCGCCGACCACGATGATCTCGTTGGTCGACGTGTCAATCGTTGCTGCGTACGCCGTGAAACCGTGCGTTGCCACGACGGTGGTGGTGACGGACGTGCCGGAGATGCCAAGTTCGTAGATGGAGGTGCCGTCGCGGTTCGGCACCGCGAACACCCGTCTCGTCGCCGGGTGCTCGAGCAGCCACATTCCGTTCCCGGCCGGGAGCGTCCCTGTGGCCGCCAGCCTGGTCTCGATGTCGATCGCCACCACAGAACGGTTGATGGCACCGGCCCACACGACCCCTCGCGACTCGTCAATGACCATCGGTGCACGGGACTCGGTGGGGTAGGCAATCGTTGTGTCGTTCCATGCGCCGCTCAACTGGGTCGCGGTGGAGGGTGAGCCGGAGGCCGAGGCCGAGGGCGAACTGGAGCCGCTCCCGTTCGTGGCGGTGGCGGTGAGCGTGTAGGCAGTCTGGTTCACCAGGCCCGTCACCTTCACGAGGACGGTGGTGACACCCACGGCGAGGTTGATCGATGACGTGACTGCACTCCCGCTGGTCGGTGTGGCAGTCACGGTGACGGAGGAGACCGCCCCGCCCGTGGGGATGGCCGGCAGCTGCACCTCCACGTTCAGCCACTGGTTGCCCGAACCCACGCGGGAGATGGTCGGCCGGTCCGGGGAGCCGTCGTCAACGGGTGTGACGTTCACTGTGGAGGTCGTGCCCGTGCCACGGGAGCCCACCGCCTTCGCGGTGACGGTTGCCTGCTGGCCGTTCGTCAACCCGTAGGCCACGTACTGGGTGGTGGTCCTCGACCGGACGACTTCCGTCCCGCCGTTCACCTGGATGACGATGGCGGGAGCATCGGCCGGGAGCTGGTTCCACGAGATCACCGCGAACCCGTTGCGTGGCGAGGCCGCTAGTCCCCCCACCGGTGACGGCACGGTGTCATCGGCGTACAGCGGCGACTGGAGGATGTTCCTGCCGTCGACCATGACCACATCCGATGTCACGATCGCGGTGACCTCACCGACGGTGAGGGAGGAGTTGGCGGAGAGCAGCCGTGCGACCGCACCCGCCACGTGCGGTGCGGCCATCGAGGTGCCGGACATCGTGGTGACCGCGGTGTCGCTCGTGCGGTACGCAGACTCCACGTTCACGCCGGGTGCCCAGATGTCTAGACAGGATCCGTAGTTCGAGAAGCCCGCCTTTGCGTCCGAGATGTCGGTGGCACCCACGGTGATCGCGGACGGGGCCCGGGCCGGGGACGAGGTGCACGCGTCTGCATTGCTGTTGCCTGCCGCCACGACCACGACGATCCCGTCGGCCACGGCCGATGCGACCGCAGCGTCGATCGGGTCGTACGCACCACCACCGAGGCTCATGTTCATCACTGCCGGTGTCCCGGCCTGGTGATGGGTGATCGCCCACTCGATCCCTTGGACCACGGTGGAGAAACTTCCTGCTCCGGAACACGAGAGCACGCGGATCGGCACGATCGTGGCGTTCTTCGCCACGCCGTACGTGGAACCAGCCACCGTGCCGGCAACGTGCGTGCCGTGCCCGTGGCAGTCGCTGTCGCCGCCGCCCGGGTCACCCGTGCCGTTCCACCCCGCGGTCACGCGGCCACCGAAGTCCTGGTGTGTCCCGCGCGTGCCCGTGTCCACGATGTACGCGGTCACGCCCGTGCCGTCGTTGTCGTAGGAGAACTTGTTGTCGAGAGGAAGCGAGCCCTGGTCGATGCGGTCCAGTCCCCACGGCGGGTTGGCCTGGTCGGTGTCCACGCTGACCGTCATGTCCTCCCAGATCTGCGCGACTCCGGGATTGTCGTCCACGATGCTGAGGTCACCCGGCTCCGGGTCGACGATGATCATCTGGAACGCGGTGCGCGTGAGCACCTCGGCGTCCACGCCGTCGGCCCGGAGTTCGGCCGCCACTGCGCCTGCACTCCTGCCTCGGGCCACACGCACGATGTACCTGCCCGTCCCGCGGGAAGGGGCGGTCTCGCCGGCGCGCACCGGTGCCGGTGCGGTGTCGTCCTCCCTGCGAATGTGCGGCCGGCCGTCGACGACGTCGAGCTCGCCGGCACGCACGGCCGACGAGCCGTCCGACAGGTTGTCGAGAGGTGCATTGTCGTCTGCAGTGGCAGCGGCCATGGTGGCGGACGGTGCGGCTGCCTGCACGGCCGGAACCGCGTGCGTCTGCAGCGGGAGAAGGACCACGGCAGTGCCGATGGCCCCCAATATCCGAGCGCGCCGCCCCCTCATGGGGGCAAGGCTAGGCACTCACGGGGCCGCATGTCCCCGGCTCTGCTGAAATGACAGCGTAACCAATTGGCTCAATGGCCGAAGGCCGTCAGGGCCTCCAGATTCACCCCGAAAGCGGCCTTGGGGTCCACTTCCCACTGCACCGTGCAGTTGGGCGGGGACTTCCGTTGGTGCCCGCGAAGGTCGATGAGGGTCATGCCGACAGTGAATTCGCCCGAGGTCTCGACCACTACATGATGATCACGGGCGACGAAAAGGTGAGGGTGCGTCAGTGCCAGGACCGCGCACGCATTCCTGGTCATCACTGACCTGAAACGGGTTCCTCCTCGCGTCGCCGTATACGAGCCGGCAGGAAGAGTGCACCGAAGATCGCCAATGCGATCGGGAGTCCGATCAACCACACATTCAGGGATCCGCCTCCATCGCCATAGTCGATGTCCTTCGGGGCCTGTCGAGCTGACCCTGCGGAGGACTCGTCCTCGAGGATGAGACCGACGGCAACGGTCACCTTCTTGCCGCGGGTGTCGGTACCGACGAGAACAACCGTGTGGTCACCTGCCGGTGTGTCGTCCCGCAGCGTGAACTGCGAGACGACGGCACCGCCGGAGCCGGTCTGGGCCGTGCCCACGTCGACCGGATCAGAGAACATCCACACCGCCACCGGGGACTCAGGGGCGAACCCTTCGACACCCATGCCGACCCGTCCGTCTCGGCTTGCCCGCAACCGACCCGACGAATCAATGTCGGTTGACTGTCCGTCGGCGGTGCGCACTCCAAGCCTGACTGTCGAGTCCACGGCACGGACCACGTACTCGGTCGAGGTCCGTTCAATGGAGGCTTCGACCTCCTCATCGTCGACCAGCAGCGTGATGCCCTCGGCACCAATTCGGGGAGCGCGCGCCGGTGGAGTGGACACGTTCTTGTCAGCAATGGCATCGATCTCGTCAGGGTCGAGAGACCCCGGGCGGGCCGAGATGGTGCTCGATGTGGTGCTGGTCGTCGTGGTTAGTTGCGTCGCAGTGGATGGACCCACGGGGGTCACGGGAGTCGTCACGGCGGTCCCGGTCGATTGACCAACTGTCGTCGTCGCTGTCGGGTTCGAGCCGGAACCCGATAGTGCGAGTGTTGTCGTCGTCGACGCGGGGGGTCGGGTGTCGTAGGCGAGGGAGAGATTCACCGCAGCGGTGTTCTGGTTGTTCGCTGCATCGGTGAATCTGTTGGCCGCGACGCTGATCGAGGCGGTGCCCGATCCCGACACTGGTGGGGTCCAGGTGGCGGTGTAGGTGGTGCCCGACCCGGCGAATGCACTGAGTGTTCCCGTCGACACGGTGACATCGCCGACAACGAAGTCTGATGATGCCTCCGACAACGTGAAGGTGATCGTGATGTCCTGACTGCCACCCACCGTGCCAGACCCCGACCGAGAGAGGTTGACGGATGGACGATCGGCGTTCCATGGAATCGACAATGTGGTGCTGGCGGTGTTCTGGTTGTTCGCCGCGTCGGTGAACTTGTTGGCCGCGACGCTGATCGAGGCGGTGCCCGATCCCGACGCCGGTGGGGTCCAGGTGGCGGTGTAG
>JBJTCK010000044.1:0-5772 GCA_046091825.1 Actinomycetota bacterium
CGCGCCGCGAAGCTGACGGGGCGGCAGCGCCCGGCAGACGCCGGAGTCATCCGCATCGCCCGCGAGATCGCGGACCTGCACGCAGACGGGGAAGGGCGCTCGGGGAGCACGCAGCCGTAGCATTTGCCACGTGAAGTGGTGGGCCCATCCGGCAAGTGACGATGCCCGCCTCACAGCGCTCTCCGTGCCGGACCGGCTCCCGTGGGTGCCCGTGGACCTGCCTGCCCTCTGGGAGTCCGTGGAGGGCCTCGACCATTCGAACGGCGTCCTCCTGCGGGCCTCGTTCGGCTCCCCCGCTGTCGCCGCGGGGAGGCGTCTGTGGGTGGAGGCCGGGGGCATCCTCGACCAGGCGGACCTGTGGCTGGACGGTGCGTACCTGGGTGACCTGGACGGCTACTTCCGCAGGCACAGCTACGACATCAGTGACCTGAACGCCCTCACGGACTCCCATGACCTGGTGCTCGAGGTCCACGGCGGCGCGAGGGCCGGCGTGTGGAGGCCCATCGAGCTCCGGTCCACCGGTCCCGCGCGCATCGACTCCGCCCGCATCCTCACGCGCGACGCAACCGAGGAGAACGCGCACGTGCTGTTCGCGGCGTCGATCGACTCTGCCCGCGCGCTCACCTGCACGGTACGCACCACGGTGGACGGCAGCGTGCGGGACGAACGGCGCCAGACCCTCGCCAAGGGCCAGAACAGCGTGTCGTGGAACCTTGACATCGCATCCCCGCGGCTGTGGTGGCCGCACTTCCTCGGGCGCGCGGAGATGACGGACGTGCGCATCGACGTGGTCGTCGACGGCGAGTCCAGCCACTCCCACGCCGTCCGCACCGGCCTGCGCCAGGCAAGCTTCCAGAACTGGGTGTGCACCGTGAACGGCGAGCGGCTGTTCCTGGACGGCGCCCACGTGACCGAGCCCTGGTACGACATGGCACGCGCCGGGCGGGACGAGATCATCGAGCCCCTCGTGCGCGCCCGCGGGAAGGGACTGGACCTGGTGCGCGTGTGCGGCCACGTTGCCCACCCGGACTTCTACGCAGCGGCCGACGAGATGGGGATGCTCATCCTCCAGGACCTGCCAGTGAGGGGCAGCGGCCGGCGCGGCAGGAAGGTCGCCGCACGGTGGACGGCTGGCGTCGTCGACTCCATCGGCCACCACCCGAGCGTGTTCGCCTGGCACCACAGGGCGCTCGACCAGTTCACGGCGCGCGGGCTGTCGAAGGCCGACCCCACGCGCGACGCGGTGGGTCACCTCTCCACTCTGCTGCCGCCGTCAACGCGCGGCCGGGTCGGCGCGTGGCTGGGCACGCTCGACGCGATCACCCGGACCAGCCCGGAGACATCCATCCGTGCGGTTCCGAACCTGGCCCGGTTCGTGACGCACGAGGAACTCGAGCTCGTGCCCCCGCTGCGGCCCGACAACGAGGAGCAGCGCGATGCACTGGTTGCGTACCTTCGCGCCGTCGGGTTCAACCCGGCAACGGGCTATTGCTTCGAGAAGGCCTGAGCCTGCGCGTCAGGAGTACCGCCAGCGCTTGGCACTGACGCCGCGCGCGTTGTTGCCCATTGCCTCGAGGGCCTCCGTCTCCATGCCCACCACATCGACCGGTGCGAGCCCGAGCGACGCGGCGACTGCCTCGATCGTCATGGGGATCTCGCCGGGGTTGCCGAAGCGCATCTTCACGATCGTGCGGTGCGGCTCCGGCAGGACGGAGACATCCATGCCGAGGACCTTCGTGGCCGGCCTGCCGCGCTTGGGCTTGGGCCCCTTCGGTTCCGGGGGTGCGCCTGCCGGCGGGCGGCCGCGCCGGGCGACCGTGCGCCTGAACGGACCGCACCACTCGGTGCAGTAGTGGCCCGGGTTCCCGTCGGGAAGATCAGACCCGCAGCGCCCGCACGCGCGCCCGAGGCCTCGCTGCTTGCGATTCGCGTTCATCCGCGTGACGCGGCTGTTCAGGTACTTGCACTCGTCCTTCTGGCAGGTGATGACCGGCCCCCGCGTCTCGCGGAGGAACGGGTCGTTGCAGATGACGCAGTTGAACTGCTTGCCGCCCATGTCGTGACCGCGGCAGTCCTACTGGCGCGCGAGGTCCTTGCGGTTCGCGAACTTCGCCTTGCGGTAGTCCTTGTGCATGAGGGCGATCACGTCGATCGAGATCTCCTTCGGGCACGCCGCCTCGCACTCGCCGTGGTTGGTGCAGGAGCCGAAGTACTCGTCCATGGTCTCGACCATCGCCTCCACGCGGCTGAAGCGCTCGGCCTGGCCCTGGGGCAGGCGGTTGAGGTGCGCCACCTTGGCGGCGGTGAACAGGTTCGCAGCGCCGTTCGGGCAGGCCGCCACGCACGCACCGCAGCCGATGCACTCGGCGGAGTCCATCGCGGCGTCCGCGATCGGCTTCGGGATGGGGATCAGGTTCGCGTCCGGCGCCCCGCCCGTCTCGGCGGTGATGAACCCACCGGACTCGATGATCCGGTCGAACGCCGAGCGGTCGACCATCAGGTCCTTGATGATGGGGAACGCGGAGGCGCGCCACGGCTCGATCGTGATCGTGTCACCGCTCTTGAACTTGCGCATGTGCAGCTGGCAGGTGGCCGTGCCGCGCTGCGGTCCGTGGGCCTGGCCGTCGATCATCAGCGAGCACGTGCCGCAGATGCCCTCGCGGCAGTCGTGGTCGAAGACCACGGCCTCCTTGCCATCGTGGACGAGGTTGTCGTTCAGGATGTCGAGCATCTCGAGGAAAGATGCCTCGTCGGTGATGCTGTCGATGCGGTACTCCTCGAAGTGCCCCTTCGCCTGCGGGCCGGCCTGGCGCCAGATGCGCAGCGTGATGTTCTCGAGATGGTTGCTCACTTGTAGCTCCTGGTGGCGAGATGGACGGATTCGAAGTTCAGCGGCTCGACGTTGAGCTTCGGCGACATCGCGTCGCCGCCCCACTCCCACGCGGACACGTGGCAGTAGTTCTCGTCGTCGCGCAGCGCCTCGCCGTCGTCGGTCTGGTACTCGGCGCGGAAATGGCCACCGCAACTCTCGTTGCGCTCGAGAGCGTCGCGGCACATCAGCATGCCGAGCTGGAAGAAGTCGTCGACGCGGCCGGCCTTCTCCAGTGTCTGGTTGAGGCTGCCGCCGTCGCCGGTGACCTTCAGGTCCTTCTGGAACTCGGCGTACAGCGCCGGGATCTCACTGAGCGCCTTCTCCAGGCCCTGCTGCGTGCGCTCCATGCCGCAGTAGTCCCAGATGATCTTGCCGAGCTCGCGGTGGAAGAAGTCGGGCGACTTGGTGCCGTTCACGGCGAGGTAGCCGTTGAAGCGCTGGCGCGCCTCCTCCTCGGCCTTCCTGAACTCTGGGTGGCTGGTGTCGGGCACCGGCTTGTTCAGCATCGGTGCGAGCTCGTTGCCGATGGTGTACGGCAGCACGAAGTAGCCGTCCGAGAGACCCTGCATGAGCGCCGACGCACCGAGACGGTTCGCCCCGTGGTCCGAGAAGTTGGCCTCGCCCGCGGCGTACAGGCCGGGGATGTTGGTCATCAGCTCGTAGTCCACCCACAGGCCGCCCATGGTGTAGTGGCTGGCCGGGTAGATGCGCATCGGCTGCTCGTACGGGTTCTCGCCGGCGATGCGCTCGTACATCTCGAACAGGTTGCCGTAGCGCTCCTCCACCACTTCCTTGCCGAGACGGTTGATCGCGTCGGAGAAGTCGAGGTACACGCCGTTCTTCTTGGGGCCGACGCCGAGGCCCTTGTCCACGGCACGCTTGGCGGCGCGGGACGAGATGTCCCGCGGGGCCAGGTTGCCAAACGACGGGTACAGGCGCTCCAAGTAGTAGTCGCGCTCCGACTCGGGCACGAGGTGCGCGGGACGGGTCTCGTCCGGGTTGGTGGGCACCCACACGCGGCCGTCGTTGCGCAGCGACTCGGACATGAGCGTCAGCTTCGACTGCGAGTCGTCGCTCTGCGGGATGCATGTGGGGTGGATCTGCGTGTAGCAGGGATTCGCGAAGAGCGCGCCCTTGCGGTGCGCACGCCACGCCGCCGTGACGTTGCATGCCATCGCATTGGTCGACAGGAAGAACACGTTCCCGTAGCCGCCGGTCGCGAGCACCACCGCGTGCGCGGAGTGCGAGGAGATTTCGCCCGTCACGAGGTCGCGCACCACGATGCCCGCCGCGCGGCCGTCGACCACGACGACGTCGACGAACTCAGTGCGGTTGAACAGGCGGATGCCGCCCAGACCGACCTGGCGGGAGAACTGCTGGTACGCGCCGAGCAGCAACTGCTGTCCTGTCTGGCCCCGCGCGTAGAAGGTGCGGCTCACCTGGGCGCCACCGAACGAGCGGTTGTCGAGCAGGCCGCCGTACTCGCGGGCGAACGGGACGCCCTGGGCGACCATCTGGTCGATGATGTTCACGGAGACCTGGGCGAGGCGGTGCACGTTCGCCTCGCGGGCGCGGAAGTCGCCGCCCTTGACCGTGTCGTAGAACAGTCGGTGGACAGAGTCACCGTCACCCTTGTAGTTCTTCGCGGCGTTGATGCCGCCCTGGGCGGCGATCGAGTGCGCACGGCGGGCGGAGTCGTGGAAGGTGAAGGCATCGACTTGGTAGCCCAGCTCGGCGAGCGTGGCCGCCGCGGACGCGCCGGCAAGCCCGGTGCCGACCACGATTACCTTGAACTTGCGCTTGTTGTTCGGGTTGACCAACTTCATGTCGGCCTTGTAGTTGTCCCACTTGTCCTCCATTGACCCCGCAGGGATCTTGGAGTCCAGCTGGACGCTGTTCTTCGAGAGAAGGTCCTGTGTGAGGCTCATGGGGTGTTCCTGACTTTCTCTGGGTTCAGCCGACGATGCCGGCCATGACTGCGACGGGGAACGAGACGTTGCCGACCACGATGAGCGCGGCGAATCCCGTGGCGAACGATCGGCGCCACTTGTTGAAACGGGGGTTGTTCCACCCGAACGACTGGAAGATGCTCCACGCGCCGTGGAAGAGGTGGATCCCGAGGAGGATGTTCGCCACCACGTAGAAGAGCGCCACCGGGGTGCGCTGGAAGGAGTAGACGACGCTCGCGTAGACCGACTTCACGGCTTCCTCGTCGCCCGCGTGCGTGATCATCCTGCCGACCTCGCTGTTGACCACGCCGAAAGTGAGGTCGAGCAGGTGCCAGGCGACGAACGCAAGGATGACGATGCCCGAGTAGCGCATCGTGCGGCTGGCGAAGTTGGCGATCTGGTAGTCGCGGCTGCTTTGGTACTTGACGGGGCGGGCCCTGCGGTTCAGGACCGTGAGGGACCAGGCTGCGTGGAGGTGGAGGAGCAGCATCGTGATGAGCCCGCCGCGGAGGATCCACAGGACCCAGCCTTTCGGGGCGAGTGGGTACAGGAGCGTCTGGAGGAAGTGGGCGTAGTGGTCGAGGTCGGCGGCACCGGCGTACCTCTTGAGGTTGCCGATCATGTGGAAGAGCACGAACCCCATCAGCCCGATGCCGGTGGCGCCCATGACGTACTTCTTGCCGACGGCAGTGGAGTAGAGATCGATCAGGAAGGGCCGGCGGCGGCGGGCCCGGGCGGCCGTGCCGGTGACGGGGCCTCGGTGGCTGGTGACTGCTTGTGCCATTCGGGTCTCCTGCTCGGTCCGGAACCACCCCGGAGATGCAATTGCGGGGCAAACGGTACTCCCGCGGGGGCCGACCACGGCAACTCGGCAAAGTCGCCCGTTCGTGCCGTTTTTCACTACTGTTGACCCGTTCCACTTCAGAGGGCACGGTCACCCCGGCCTGCCCC
>JBJTCK010000045.1:0-9322 GCA_046091825.1 Actinomycetota bacterium
AGGCGCTCGCCAACCGGTTCTTCGGTGACGCCATCGCCACGGAGGTGCCGGAGGTGTCGCTGGTCGACTTCGACCCCGACGGCGAGAACAAGATTGTCGCCGCGGCGCTGTACTCGCGCTCGCACCTGCCCGAGTCACAGATTCTCGCTGCAGTGGAGAAGATGTCCACGGCCGAGAAGACCGATGTGCTCTCGGCGTACGTCGGGGACAGGTCCAACAGGCGTCACCGGCCCGGTCGTGCATTCGAGCGCACGGACTACAGATTCGACATCCTGAGCGACTACGGGGCGTTCCGGGACCTGCAGCGGCACAGGCTGCTCACGATCGAGTGGCAGCCGTTGACGCCGTACCACGGATACGCCAGGCCGGAGCTGGTGGCAGAGGCCGGAGTGGGCGCGGATTTCGACGACGTGATGGACCGCAGCCACGCACTCTTCGAGACGCTCGCACACGACTACCCGGACCAGGCGCCGTACGCGGTCTCCATGGCGTACAGGCTGCGCTACGTGATGCAGTTCAACGCGCGGGAGGCGATGCACATGCTCGAACTGCGCTCCAGTCCGCAGGGTCACCCTGCGTACCGCCGGGTCGCACTTGAGATGCACCGGCTGATTGCGGAGAAGGCCGGGCACCGGGCAGTCGCGGCCGCGATGAGCCACATGACAACCGAGGCCCCTGAGCTCGAACGCCTCGCCTCGGAGCGCCAGGCCGAGCGGCGGCGCACCGAAGGGGAACGGTGACGGGAGTCACTCGGGACCCGTGAGTCCCGCGGGCATTCGTGCCACTGACCGGGTTTGTGCGTAGTATCCGCCCGCGACCAGTCGCGAGGAGGACATGTGGCCAAGGACGAAATCGAGCCCGAGGAGATCGACGAGGAACTCGAGATCGAGGATGACGCCCTCGACCTGGACGAGGACTTCGAAGAGACATCCCTCGACCTCGACGATGACGCCGCCGACGAGGGGGACGACGACGAGTCCGACGTGGGGACCACGGTCGTGCGCAAGGCCGGCGATGACGACGAGGACGACGAGGACATGCTCGCGCCGGACGATGTGGAGGCAGATCTCGACACCATCCTGAAAGACCGTCTGGCGAGCGAGGACGTCGCCGCAGAGGACGAGGAGGAAGTCGAGACCGACGACAGGTCGGGAGCCGACGATGCCCTCCAGCCGAAGAGAGCAGACGAGCTGCTGTGCTCGAGCTGCTTCCTGCTGGTCCGCAAGGGAGCTCCGACCTGCCCGGTCGGTGACGACGCGTGCCCGGTCTTCGCGAAGTGATCCGGTTCGCTTCCGGCGCCGTGCGCGCTGTCGGCGAGACCGTCACACGCCGTGCCGGCGAGATCAAGTCGCAGGCCCCGGGGGCCCGGATGGTCGGCGAGTTCGCGGTGCGGTCGGGGGTGCGCGAGATTGCGAGACGAATCAGCACCCGGGACAGCCGGGCGGGCGGGTCACCGGAGTGATCCTCGTCCGGCCCGCACAGCCCGCTGATGCCGGTGTGCTGGCCGCGCACGATGCCGCATCCGCCGCCGAGGCCTCCTCGTACAGGGGCCGGCCCGAGCCGACGACCACAGACACAGAAGCGCTTGTCGCCGTGCTCGACGGGACACCGATCGGCTCCCTGACCTTCACGGTCGAGCAGGGCACGTGGACCGTCGTTCGTTGTTACGTGGAGCCAGAGTTCAGGGGTGTCGGCACCGGCGACGACCTTGTCGGCCAGTTCCTCGCGGCGGCGCGCGGTGCCGGTGCCCGCCGGGTCGCGGGCTCAGCGCTCCCGGGGGACCGCGCCACCAAGAACTTGTTCGAGCGCAACGGGCTCGTGGCGCGCCTCATCCTCGTGGAGCGTGAGCTCGACTGAACAGACGGGCCGTTCTCCCGACGGCCTCCCGGTTCGGTGCCGTCAGCGGCCCTTCCAGTGCGGGGCACGCTTCTCGATGAACGCCGTCAGGCCCTCCTTGGTGTCCTCGGAGGACATCACCGCCGCCATCTCGGAATTGCTCATCTTGATGAGTTCCTCCTCCGTCCTGTCAGCCGAGGCGAGCACCACGCGCCGGCTCGCCTGCACAGCGAGCGGGGCCGCGGCCGCGATCTTCTCGGCGAGCGAGATTGCCTCGGTCATCACGGCGTCCGGCGCGACAACCCTGTTGACCAGGCCAAGTTCATACGCGCGCTGCACCGTGAGGGGCTCGCCGGTGAGGATGACCTCGAGCGCCGGGGCCTTCCCGATGGCGCGGGGGAGACGGAAGAGGCCGCCGGCCGCGGCGATGAGGTTCCGCTTGACCTCGGCAAGACCGAAAGAAGAGCGGTCGGATGCCACCACCAGATCAGAGGCCAGGACGATCTCGCACCCGCCCGCTGTCGCGAGTCCGTCGACCGCCGCGATGACCGGCTTCTTGCGGTCACGGTAGACGTACCCGGCGAAGCCGCCACGCTTCGTGCCGAGTCCGCCACCGGTGCCCGAGTTAATCGCCTTGAGGTCAGCACCGGCACAGAACACCGGGGACTTGTGGCCCGTGGTGTTGGCGGTCAGGACGCCAACCCACACACCGTCCTCTTCCTCCAGTCGGTCGATGGCCGCCTCCATGTCGGCAGCGAGGTCGCCGTTGACGGCATTGCGCGCATCAGGCCGGTTCAAAGTGATGACCGCGACTGCGCCGCGGCGTTCGTAAGTGACGAAATCTCCCATGGCGACACCGTAGCGGTGCCGGTGGGCCGGCCGACCAGCCGCCAGGGCCGGACAGCCTCAGTCAGTCAGCCGCGGGTCCGTCCTGCACGGTGTCAGCGACCTCCGGTGCTGACTCCACCTGGGCCTCCTGCACCGGCTCGGGTGCGACAGGCTCGCTCGCGGGCTGGGGCCCAGCTGCCGCAGGCTGGGTCTCAGCTGCCGCGGGCTGGGGCTTTCCGTCGCGACGAGGTGCACGGTCCGGGCGGCCAGCAGCGCGGTCGGACTTGCCGTCTGCGCGCTTCGGCTGGGGCTTCTCCTGGCGCTGCGGACGCAACGGCCGCGGTGCAGGTGCCTTCGGGTCCACGACGACGCCGTACAGCGCAGCCACCTGGGGCATCAGCGGCCCGAGCCGCATCACGGTCTTCGTGAGGTCAGGCGACACCGTGGAGCTGGGCGACACCGGGTTCACCTGGAGGCGCACGGGCGAGAACGCAGCGGCCTCGAGCAGCGCGATCCAGCGGTCAGCCGGTGCATCGATCGTGAGGGCTGCCGTTGTCGCGGCGGCCAGCTGAGCGGCAAGAGCAGCGGGGAAGGGGACACCGGCCTTCGGCGGCTGCGACGAGAGCTTCAGGGCACGCACCACGCGGCCGACGTTCGTCGCGGCCTGGATGTCGTCCAGCCAGTTCTTGGTCTCCTCATCCTGGCGCTTGGCGAGGGCGGCCTTCATCGCGTCGACAAGATTGCGGGTGCTCTCGTCACGGGCGATGACAGGGTCATTGGACGCGACCACGATGGCACGCAGGTCCCGGAGGTCGATCTCGGCAATGATGCGCTGCGCACCCTCGGCCTTGTCCAGCCACTCCGCGACACGGAGACGGGGGAGAAGCTGCTCTGCCATCTGCACGAGACCCTCTGCCGGGATCTTCTCCTGGCCCGCGGCAACCGCCGCCTTGTTCTGCTGCTCGACTGCAGCGCGGACCGCGGGCACGCCACCGGACAGCACCTTCTCTGCGATGGCGCGCTGCGCCTCGGGCAGGTCCTTCAGGACGGCATCAACATTGGCCCGGCCCGAGCGCAGCCGCTTCGCCTTCGGGCGCATGGGCAGTTCCGGGGGAGCCTCGAAATGCGGCCGGCGCGAGCGCTGCGGACGGTCGGACTTCTCGCCGTCCTTGTTCGCCGGACGGTCACGGCGCGGACCGCGCTTGCCGTCCTCGCGGCGCTCCTTGCGGGCGAGCTTCTGTGTCACCGGCTCGAAAGGCTTGTCGCTGGGCAGGATCTCGAGCAGGCCTGTGCGGGCCGTCTTCTGCTTCGCGGGGAGGATCGAGAGCACGCGCGTGCCGTCGAGGTCGGACTCCACCTCTGCACGCAGGACGTCCTTCACCGACGCACCAGCGGGGACCACCGACGAGTCGACGACGCCCTTCGGCTCGCGCGCACCTGCGGCACGCCACGTCCAGGTGCCGTCCTCACGCTTGCTGGTCAGTTCGATCTCGATGCGCCGTGACATAGGGGCAATACGGTACCTGTTCGAACGCCCCGTCACCCTCCCCGCAGGCCCGTGGTTGCTACGGTTCGGGCATGCCGATCTATGCCCTCGGAGACCAGGTTCCGGTCATCCATCCCGATGCGTTCGTCCATCCCGACGCGGTCATCATCGGGTCAGTCACGATCGGGGCCCACAGCAGCGTGTGGGCAGGGGCCGTCATGCGGGGCGACGACGGCTACATCGAGGTCGGCGAACGGTCGAGCATCCAGGACGGGACTGTGGTGCACACCACGCCGTTCACCCCGACCGTGGTCGGGAACGACTGCGTCGTCGGGCATGTCGCGCACCTCGAGGGGTGCCGCCTGGAGGACTTCAGCCAGGTGTCGTCCGGCGCGATTGCTCTCCACAACGCCGTGATCGGCCGCGGCGCGATCGTGGCGGCCAACTCGGTCGTGCTCAACAACATGGTGGTCCCCGCGGGGGCCCTCGCGGTCGGCGCACCGGCCGTCATCAAGGAAGGACGCGCGCGCCTGGCCGACATCGAGATGGCCGTGAACGCCTATGTGGCCAAGACGGCGCGGTTCAAGAAGGAACTTCGCCGTATTGACTGAGCCCGACGGCTGGACTCTCACGGAGTTCCAGGTCCCCGATGACCTTGCCGAGGTCGTCAGCGACCTGCTCTGGGCAGGGGGAGTGGCCGCGGTCGAGGAGACGCAGCGTGACGGTGGCGTGGTCCTCCGCACGAGCGTCGACCCATCAGTCGTGTCCGCCGTGCTGAAGAGTCACCCCGGGGTCACGGCGACGGAGACCTGGGTGAGCTCCACCGTGGCGGACACCTGGCGGGAGCACGCAGTCCCTGTGCACGTGCAGGGGGATGCGTGGCTCGTGCCCGCATGGACGGACCCACTGCCGGGCGCGAGGAGCATCCTCATCGAGCCTTTCGACACGTTCGGCCTGGGGAACCACCCGACGACCGTCCTCGCACTTCGGGCTGCGCTCGCAGTCGCCGCGGAGGGAGGCACCGTCCTCGACGTCGGCAGCGGGTCCGGGGTCCTCTCTGTTGCCATGTCCGTGCTGCGCGGGTGCGCGTGCACCGCGACAGACATCGCACCGCAGGCACGACAGGCACTCGAGTTCAACGCCACGAAGAATGGGGTCGCCGGCAGGATCCACTGGGTTGATGACCTGTCCCAGGTGGCACCGGGGGCGTACACGACCGTCGTGGCGAACATCCTGGCCCCGGTGCTGCGTGATCTGGCGCCGATGCTGGAGGAAGCATGCGCCATCGGCGGTCACATCGTTCTCAGCGGCCTGAGGGCGGACCAGGAGGACGGTGTCGTGGCGTGCTACCCGGGGTCGCGTGTCGTGTCGCGCGAGGTGTCAGAGGGATGGGTGGCAGTCACCCTGGCGAGGGGCTGACGCCGGCGCCTGCAGTCCGGGTCAGGAGATGTTGCGGGCGCGCACGCCGATCGGTGCGATGAGCCTGAAGCCGGCCGCGTGACGCTCCTCCTCGGACTCGCCGCCCCAGAACCCGTACTCGCGGTTGCGGCGGGCGAAGGACCTGCACTCGTCGAGCACGGCACACTCCCTGCACACCTCGCGGGCCTGCGCCTCGCGACGCTCACGTGCCTGCGGGCGCTCCGCGGCGGGCGGGAAGAAGATCGCGGCCAGGCCCTTGCACTGCGCATCGGCAGTCCATGTCGTGTCGTCCCACTCACGAAAAGCGAAAAGCTCACCGATGGCCATGTCGTATCCCCCAACGTCCGCGCGGAGACACCACATTAGACGAACTGCCCGGACGGTCAATCGGGCGGGATTGACAATCCGTCAAACGGAGGGGGAGAGGGCCGACCGGACGCCCGCAGCGAACAATCGCACATCCTCGTCCGTGGTGTCCCAGCTCGTCATCCAACGCACCTGGTCCCGCGGGAGGTCCCAGTCCCAGAAGAAACTCCATGCCTGCAATTCCGACCGCATCGGCTCGGGCAGGGTGGGGTAGAGGCTGTTCACCTGCGGCTCACGGAGGCACAGTGACTCGATGTCCCGCAGCTCGGCCCAGAGGCCGTGTGCATGCAGGTTGGCGCTCCGGGCGGTCTCGAGCCACAGACCGGTCTCGAGCGCCGTCACGAACTGCGCGGACGTGTACCTCATCTTGGAGGGCAGTTGCGTGGCCTGTTTGCGCAGGTGCGCCGCCCGGCCACCGGCGAGCCCGGGCCGCAGCAGCACCGCCTCCGCGTTCAGCATCCCGTTCTTGGTTCCCCCGAAGCTCACCGCATCCACGCCGGCCCCGAATGTCATGGCCCGGAACGTGGCGGCGTCACCGCCGAGCACAGCCACGGCGTTCGCGATCCTGGCGCCGTCCAGGTGGACCCGCATCCCGTGACGATGCGCCTCCTCACACACAGCGGCGATCTCGTCCACCGAGTAGAGAGTGCCGAGTTCCGTGGCCTGCGTGACGGACACGACACCCGGCTGCACGTGGTGAACGTTCCCCAGCGCACCGGAGGCGAGAAAGATGTCCTGCGGCGTGATCTTCGCGTCCACAGAGGGGACGTCCGCCATCTTCGCGCCGAGGAACCGTTCGGGGGCTCCCGTCTCGTCCACGTGAATGTGGGCCATCTGGCTGCACAGCACAGACTCCGCCCGCCCGAGCAGGCACGACAACGCCACGACGTTCGCTCCAGTCCCTCCGAAGGTGAACAGCACCTCCACGTCGAGACCACAGAGTTCACGGAACAACTCGACAGCACGGGCAGTCACCGGATCACTGCCGTACGCGCGCGCATGACCGGCGTTGGCCTCCCGGATCGCCTCCACGTAGGCGGGATGGATGCCCCCGAAGTTGTCGCTGGCGAAGAATCGCTCGGGGGCCTGGGGCAATGCCACGGGCGAATGCTACCCGTGGCTACATTTTCGTCATGACGAAAAGCGAGCGGGAGGCAGGAGGAGGGGACGCACGACCACGCTGCTCATGGTGCCGGCACCCCCTGGCAGCAACGACCGGACCGGGCCGACCGAAGAAGTTCTGCAGCCAGAGGTGCCGCCAATGGGACTGGGTGTCGCGCCAGAGAGCCGCAGAGCTCGAGCTGTCAGAGACGGAGCTCGTGGTGGCACGTGACGAGCTGGACAACCTGAAGGACTTGATCTTCGTCCTGCAGTGCGCCGTCAACGACGTGACGACCGATCTGGTCTCGGCCAGGCACACGAAGGAGTCGCTGCGCGAACTGGTGCAGTGGCTCCTCGAGGCGGCCGAACCGGTGACGACGGCGTCATTTGGTTCCCCGGTTATACGCTCATAATATCCGTTATGTAATTTCTGTGTCTGATGAAATCCCAGTGTCCACAAGGCTCCGGGAAGGTTGCCTCCCCTAGGGTTCGGCCATGAGCTCGACTGATCCTGGCGCCCACATCGGGCCCGGCCGCGCGGTGGAAGACGTCCTGGCCGAGATGGAGTCCATGCGGACACGGGACGTGCGGTGGCGCGACGGCCGGGCCTTCACCCTTGCCTACAACGCGGGCCCGGAGGCAGTGGCCCTCGCCGAGGAGGCGTACCGTCGGTTCTCCGGGGAGAACGCCCTGAACACAGATGCCTTCCCGTCGCTGCGCCGGATGCAGAACGACGTCGTCGCCCGGGCGCTGTCCTGGGCGGGCGCCGACGGCGACGCGGCCGGCTTCATGACCTCGGGAGGAACGGAGAGCCTCGTGCTTGCGGTCAGGGCCGCCGTCAAGCGAGCCGTACGCGAGGGCCGCACCTTGACCCGCCCGAACGTGGTCCTGCCCACGTCCGCTCACGCCGCTCTCGAGAAGGCCGCTGACTACTTCGGAGTCGAGAACCGTCGCATCCCGGTGCTCGATGACTGGCGGGCTGACGTGCCTGCCATGCTCGACGCGGTCGACGACCAGACCGTCCTCCTCGTGGGGAGCGCACCGCAGTACCCGCAGGGCGTTGTCGACGACATCGCTCCCCTCGCCGCCCGCGCGGCTGAACTGCGGATCAACTGCCATGTCGACGCGTGCATGGGCGGCGTGACGCTCTCTTACCTGCGGATGCTCGGCGAGTCCGTGCCTGCCTGGAACTTCGAGGTGGACGGCGTCACCTCCGTGTCCATCGACCTGCACAAGTACGGATACACCTCCAAGGGCGCAGGTGTCCTACTGCACCGCAACAAGTTCCTCCGAGCGGACCAGACCTTCATCACCGACAACTGGCTGGGCGGGACCTACGGGTCGTCCGGCATCCTCGGCACGAAGTCGGGCGGACCGATCGCCGCGGCATGGGCAGTCCTGCACCACCTCGGGGACGACGGCTACGTGCGCCTCACCCGCGCCGCACGCAGCACCGCCCTGCGCATCGCATCCCACGTCGAGGCACACCCGGCACTCGTTCTCAGGGCGCGACCGGACACCACTCTCCTCTCCTTCGGGGTGACCGACGAATTGCGTCATGACGTATTCGCCGTCGCGGACGGTCTCAATGCGCGCGGCTGGTACGTGGACCGCCAGGCCCCGCCGAAGTCCGTCCACCTCACCGTGAACGCCGTGCACGAACTCGTCGTGGACGAATTCCTCTCGGACCTTGACTCCGTGGTGACAGAGACGACCGGGCAGGCCGGGGGCGCCGGGAGCTACGCCACCGTGGACTGACTGCGGCTCTCCCCCGCCTCAGCTCACTGGTTCGCGTCGAGTGCGGTCTTCAGCCCGGACACGAGCGAGGCGAACTCAGCGCGTTCGTCCGCGGTCAGCACCTCGTATCCCGCCGCCTGCAGCGAATCTGTGAGCTCCTCGGCCTGGCGCCGCCTGCCCACCAGAGGGGTCGCGTCGGGGTGGCCCTCGCCGAAACCGCGGCGCGACGCCTCCTTCGCGTTCTTCTCCATGTCCGGGTAGTTCGCGAGCACGGCCTGCGCGGCCGTGAGCCCACTCGCGCGCACCGCCACGATGTTCTCGCACCCGCGCCACTCGCGCAGCAGCGTCACGTACCAGTAGGCGCGACCTGGCAGGTCAGCCGGGGCGGTCTCCGCGCGAAGGCCGGCCAGAAGCGGCATCCCGGAGACGTCGAGCGCACCGATCACCTTCTCGGCGAGCTCGCAGAACCGGCCGAGTCCCTCTGCGCCCTGCAGGCGCTTCCTCCCGAACTCGGCGCATGCAGCGGCATAGCGGGTGCCCGCGCTGCGC
>JBJTCK010000046.1:0-41339 GCA_046091825.1 Actinomycetota bacterium
AGAGATCGGTCTTGTTGGCACCGGTGAAATTGTTGTCGCCTCTGAGGAAGACCTTCGTCGCCGAGAGTGCCATGCCGCCTCGGTCGTCACCGGTCCAGCCGGCAACCTCAATCGCCGTTCTTGCGGTCGTGGAGGCCGTGACTGACTCGATCTTGAACTTCGCGGTCTCCCCGGTGGTGATGGCCGTGGTACCCACGGAGCCACCCGATGTTGATGCACCCGGTGCGGGGGCCCCGGCGGACACCGGCCCTTCCGTGCCGCCCGACTGACCACGGACGACTGACGACTGGGGCTCCTCGGGGGCAGGGGGTTCCGTGGACCCAGGGGCGATTGCGAGCACGGGTGCCTCGGTGAGTCCCTCCAGCACCACCGAGCGGGTCGACTGGCCGTCGGCGGCCAGTCGCATCACGGTGCCCGTCAGGGTCCCGCCGGTCGCCACGAACAGGTTCCCGGCGGCGTCAGTTGCCACCCGGGCGGGTGACTCGAATGCGATGTCGGCCGTGGGGACAGCCCCGGGATGGGGGCCCATCGAGACCGTGCCCCCGCCGTCCACGCCGGAGAGGGCGAGTCGCCGGACCGTCCCGTTCACCCTGTCGGCAACCGCGATGCCGGGGGTGCCCCCGCGGGCGAACCACGCCGCGTCGCTGATCTCACCGAAGGGTGCCAGACCGGAGCTGCGGACGAGCGCACGGGTGCCCGAGAGGTCGGAGGCGAGCACCCTGCTCGATGCACCGTTGCGCGTGAGCGCCACGAGTGATGACGCCCCAGCGACCAGCACGACCGCGCCGTCTGCAGGTGCCGACGCGATGCCGAGACCCTGCAGGTCGAATGCATGGATCATCGGCCCGCCTGCGTTGCCGGAGTCGAGCACGTAGATGCGCGCTGCCTGTTCGTCGACGGCAAGTGACGTCACGCTCGCGAGACCGCCGACCCAGCCGTCCACACCGAAGAGCAGGTCGGGAGTGCCGTCGGCGCGGATCATCATGACGCCGGTCGGGGCTGCCATGACCACGCGCCTGTCGGAGAGCATTGCCATGCCCGTGACGGTGCCCACCGGGCCGAAGCCGCTGTCCGCCGAGGTGCCGTCCGCCTCGGTCACGGTCTGGGTAGCGGCAGTTCGCACGAGCAACGGCTGTGCGTAGTCATCAAGCGTGAGGACGGCAGCACTGGCACCCGACGCCGACGCGGCGACGAACGTCGTTGTGACCACAGCGGCTGCGGTAGCGAGGGCGGCGAGTCGCCTGGGGGCGTGCAGACGGGAGCGCACACTAAACACAAGGTGCAACCGTCTCCCCATGGCCCCAATTATCGGGCAGGAAGTACATACCTAGCCAACAAAAACGGATTCTTTCCGTGGTTCTCGCCCGTGTCGCGGCGGCAGGACGCCCAAATTGGGCCGTGATGAATTGACCCTCTACTGGAGGTTGAGACTCTCGGGCCAGTTTCGAGGGTTGTCCACAGCCCCTGCAGGCCCTCCAGACGTGGTCGTGCACCGACGCGCGACGTGCCCTCAGCGTGCTGGCCTGCTGGCGAGGTTCGTCAACTGCCTGCGCAGCATGAACCCGTCACCCGGCGCAAGCACGAACTGCTCCACGAACCGCCCCCCCGGGATGTCGATGCGCGCGCGCATGCGGGTCACCAGACGCGTCCCGTCACTGACCGGGCGCAGTTCGTACGCGAGCGTGAAACTGATGCGTCGTCCCATGCGTCCACCAGGAGTGGTGCGCAGCACGAACACGTGCGGCGGTTCCACGAGTGCTGCCTCGAAGTCGATGGGTCCTCCCGGCACGGTGTCACCGGTGTGCACGTGCTGCCACTGCGGGTTGATCACCGTCGCGCTGCGCCGCCCGAGGTTGTCGATCCAGTCGTGGCTGTACCAGCCGGCCCTCCCGAAACCCATCTGGCGGATCCACGGGAACACGTCCTCCGGTGGTGCCGCGATCGTGATGCACCGTGTGGCGGACACGCGCGCGTGCGGGCACAGCGCATCGCCTGCGACGGGTCCCGTGATCTCGTTCTCCGTGGCGCCCCAGTGGCGGAGGCTCACGCGCCTGGTCCCGTGTCGATGCGCCGCGAACCGCGCGGCCAGAGGACCGCCACGATCCATGCCGCCGTCAGCCCGCGGACCGTCCAGGCGACGGTGCGCACCAGGTTCGCCGTCATCAGGCGGCTGTGGACCGCCGCCTCGAACCCGTCGGCCAGCTCTCCGTGGGCCGGCGCGGACCAGAACCCACTGATGGCCAGCACCAGGCCCATCGCCACGGCCCCGATTGCCACCGGCACCCGCAGGTCCCGGCGGCCGCCGGGGAAGGCGAACCAGAGGAGGAAGAGGAGGGTGGTTCCCTCCGTCAGCCACGGCAGCAGGAGCAACTTGCCGATCCTGTCCACGTGGGCGGCCTGGAATGCCTCGTACGTGGCCGTGCCCACCTCGGCGAAGAGGGGGTAGTGGACCGTATGGATGGTCCAGATGAGCCCCACCATGAACCATGTGGCAGCAAGGTGCACAAGGGCGACCCCCCGCACGTTCAGGCGCCCCACCGCATCAGAAGAGGACATCACAACCGGTTCCTTGCAGTAGGGCGTCCACGTCTGCACGGTCCGCCACGTTCAGGGCGGCGTGCTGCTCACGGATCCAGGCCAGGCACTTGCGCTGGTACGTGAAGGTGCCCTGTGCGTACGGGTGCCCGTCGATGACGCACGAGAACGTCTCGTCGCCGGCAGCGAGTGCGGCGTCGTTTGCGAGCAGGAACGGGGCGTACGTGCGCCCAATCTCGGGAAGCAACGCGAGGGTCGTGGGCGGGATTGCGTCGCGTGTCACCCATCCCTCGTCGCCGGTCACGTCCCACCACGAGAGGTCGTCGGTGCGCTCCACCCAGTTCACCATCCGGGCCGCGTGCTCGACTCCGACCCGGGCCGACACGGGGTCCCACCGGAGCAGCTGGATCAGCTGGCCGTAGAGCGCGAAGTCCCCGCGCCCGGGGCGGGTGCCGAGCAGGAACGGCAGGTGCTCCAGGTGCTCCTGCATCAGCCCGAGAAGACGCACATACGACTCCTCGATCGGTGCCCTGTTCTGCTCGGTGGAGCCGACGAGCGCGCGCCGGCCGATCTGGCGCTCCGAGATGAAGCGCTGTGCCCTCTCCCACTGGTGGGCGGGTATCTGCTGGTCACGGTCGAGTGGCAGCAGTTTCTTCGCCTTCTCGATTGCCTCGTCGTAGTACCAGCGGTAGTGGTACATCGCCTTCGTCACCCACTCGTCGGCGAAGTCCTCCAGCAGGTAGTCGATGAAGGCAACGACAGGGTCGGTGGGGACGATGCTTCGCTCCGCCTCCATCCCCTCGAGGCGCATGATGAGGGGGCTGGAGTCCATCTGGGTGTCCGTGTAGTTCCCGTCGTCATCCGGGAACCCGATCACGGGGATGAGCGGGAACGGCGGCATGTCGTCCCATTGCGAGCCCTGCGGCACCCATCGGAACGGGATGTGCCTGTAGCGCAGGACGGCGCGCATCTTCAGCGAGTACGGGGAGCCGTGCGCCCCGCGCAGCTTCAGGGGATGAGTCGTCATGTG
Source organism: Actinomycetota bacterium (assembly GCA_046091825.1). GTDB lineage: Bacteria > Actinomycetota > Acidimicrobiia > Acidimicrobiales > Ilumatobacteraceae > UBA2093. Next base: position 3,566 of record JBJTCK010000046.1, read on the forward strand.
GGCCTCCCTTCAGTTGCCCTCGGTGCGACGCAGCACGGCCGCGACGATCTCCGGCCCGTGGGTGTCCTGCAGGAAGTGCCCTGCGGGGAACTCGTCCCACGTCGCGCCGGGGATCATCGACTGCCACGCGCGGCCCCACTCGGTGACGAACACGTTGTCCTCCGTGCCCCACACGAAGTGCACCGGCAGGTCCGTCGCGTTGACGGCGGCAAAGTGGCGCTCCTGTGCCTCTGCGTTGCCTGCGACAGGGTCGTTCACGGGGATGCACAGCGGGAACCTCCGCGGTCCGGTCACGCCCTCGTCGCCGAGACCCTCGAACGGTGCGTCGTACCCGCGGCGCACCCGGTCTGCCTCTGCGGAGAGATTCGGCGTCACGCCGGTGACCGCCGCCGCCACGCTGTCGGCGGGTGCGGCCCGGCGCGTGGCCATTGCCATCAGCAGGCCCCAGTTGAACCTCGCGGGCACGTTCTCGCGCAGCATCCCGCCCGCCGAGTTGCGCTGGATCCAGTCGAGGATGCCGGGCGTGTACCCGTACCCCTCGTGGTGCAGCCACGTGTTCATGATGACGATCCGCGAGAACCGCCCCGGCATCTCCGCGTACTGGGCCAGCCCCGTGGGGCCGCCCCAGTCCTGCACGAAGAGGGTGATGTCGCGCAGGTCGAGCGCCTCCACGAGACGGCGGGTGTTCTCGGTGTGCCTTGCGATCGTGTACCACCCCGGGTCGGTCACCTTGTCGCTGCGGCCGAAGCCGATGTGGTCGGGCGCCACGCACCTGTACCCCGCGGCGAGGAGCGGCGGGATCATCGTGCGGTAGAGGTAGCTCCACGTCGGCATGCCGTGCATGAGCAGCGCGACCGGCGCGTCGCGCGGGCCCTCGTCGATGTGGTGCATGCGCAGCCCATCCGTCTCCGTGTAATGCGGCGAGAAGGGGAAGTCGTCGAGCGCGGCGAAGTTGTCGTCAGGTGTGCGGAGGAATGGAACCCCCGACAGCGTTGTTGGCATGGGCACATCATTGCCCACGCACCGGAGGTCGCCGTGATCCAGCCCCGCGAGATCCAACTGGAACAGGACGCATTCTTCGCCATCGCCCAGATCCTCGGGATCATGACGGACAACCTCGACCTCTCCCTGCCGACGGCCCAGTGGGACATCCATCACCTGGTGGACCTGGACACCCGCATCGCCGAGCACGTGGACGGCGAGCCCGTCACGCTCGGCATCGATGACGTCTCGTTGATTCTCGCGGGCATGGCGTTCACGGAGGTGATGTCGATGGAGTTCCCGTTCTTCGACATGGTCCAGTGGACGAGTGACTTTGTCGCTGCCGAACTCCGCAAGTACTGGACCGACGAGGAGTGGCTGCAGTACGCCGGTTGACGCGTCAGCCGGCGAAGGCCGAGGAGGGCAAGTCGGTCTCGCCGCCGGCCACGGCAGCGACGATCCGGGCCGCGACTGCCGCGGGGTCGAGCCCCGGCGGGAACTTCGGTGCGGTGCCGGCGACTGGCCGCGTGGCGAGCCCCGTCTCCGTGTGCGGAGGCCGGGCGTCGACCACCCGCACCCCCGCCCTCCGTGCCTCGCGGGCAAAGGCCTCGTTGAACGACCTCATCGCTGCCTTCGAGGCGCCGTACACGGCCATGCCGGGGAGGTTCTGCTCGGCGACCACGCCGGAGACTGCCACGATGACGCCACCATTCTCCATCCGCGGCAGGGCGGCGCGGCACAGGAAGACGTGTGCGAACGTGTTGGTGAGGAAGACCTCCTCCACCGTGTCGACATCCGTCGATGCGACGTCCCCGAAGGCGACCACGCCGACTGCGTTCACCACGATGTCAAGCCGGCCGTGCCGCTCGATGACCGTCGTGACCGCGCGCTCTGCGCCCTCGGGAGAGCGGAGGTCTGCGCTGATGTGGCCATCTCCGCCCGCTGAGCGGGACGCCGTGACAACCGTGGCACCGAGCGCGGCGAGATTCAGGGCAACGGGCCTGCCGAGGCCGCCGGTTCCCCCCGCGACGAGGGCAACCTTGCCGGCGAGTGCGGACTGGTCTGTCATCACCGCATGACGCTACGGCGGCAGGTCACGGAACGGGCGGGGTGTCCTCGCTGAACTGGGACGTGATCTCGTGGTCCGGCATCGACATGAGATGTTCGTAGACGGCCTTCGGGTAGGCCATGTGCGGCTTCGACCAGTCGATGGGTGGGTTGGGCAACGGCTCGGCAGGGCGGTCGAACCCGGCGGGGGAGACGTACCTCGCGAGTTCCTCTTGCGAGATGCCCGCGAGCGCCACCACCTCGGGGTCGATCCAGTGCGCCGCCGAGATGGGCTCCTTCGACGTCGAGACCTCGAGCGTGAGGTCCTCGGGGCCGGCGAAGTAGATGGAGTCGCACATGCCGTGGTGGAGGGGACCCATCACGTTGATGCCGCGCGAGCGGATGCGGTCACGCATGGCGAGCAGCTCGTCGTAGGTGTCCACGTTCAGTGCGAGATGCTGCATGGTGCCCGGCGCGGATGCCCCACCCGCGTTCTGCGCGTGGGTGACCTGGGGAATCATCCCGGTCGACTTGATGGAGTCCATCTGCACGAACGCCACGGAGCAACTGTCGTTGAGGCGGACGAAGCCGTGCCAGGCCCCGTCGACCCCGTGCATCCAGTAGAGCGCGACCAGCTCGCAGCCGAGCACGTCCGTGAAGTACTCGATCTGGGACTTGATGTCCGCGGTGCTGATGGCAAGGTGGTGGACGCCGTTCGGCTGTGTCATGTGCCATTTCTACACCGCCGCGGGCCTGCTCCGCACGGGTGCCCGGGAATGAGAGAACCCGGCGCCGTGGGGCGCCGGGTTCTCGGTCGGACGGTTCTGTTGTGGCGAAGAATTACTTCTTCTTCGCACCCTTCTTGACGGCCTTCTTGGGCGCCGCCTTCTTTGCGGCCTTCTTCGGGGCTGCCTTCTTCACGGCCTTCTTGGCTGCGGGCTTTGCCGCTGCCTTCTTGGCGGGTGCCGGGGCGACCGGGCGCTTGGTGTTGATCTTCGGGGCCGGGGCCTTGCCGAGGGCGATGTCCTTGAAGCCCTTCAGCGCGGTCACCTTGGCGACCGTCTTCGCGGCGATCTTGATCTGCTCACCGGTGGCAGGGTTGCGACCGATGCGCGCGGGGCGCTTGATCTTCGCGAACTTGGCGAACCCCGAGATGTTGACGACGTCGCCCTTCGCGACCGTTGCCAGGATCACGTCGATGGTTCCCTCGACGAGCTTGGCCGCGGTCTTGTTGTCGACGTCGGTGTGGATGGCTACTGCTTGGATGAGCTCACGCTTCTTCATGGGCCAATGTCTAGTCGGTGGCGCACGGCAAGGGGTGGATTTCCCCAATGTTTCCGTGTGCGGATGGCACAGCCTCCTCGGTCACGCCGGGGAGCTCGGCGGGAGGGACCACGTCACCTGCCCTCCCGCCAGCAGGACCGGCTGCTCTGAGTACAGGCTCCCGGCGGGGGGCTTCTTGTCAGTGCAGGACACCGTGCCCGCCGACACCACGGGGGATTCAGCTCCGCTACTGCGGGACTCGCGTCACCTTGCCAGCCAGTGGCCTCGTGCCTCTGCGTACCGCTCGCGCACGTGCGGTGCCGGCCCGGTGACGTGCTCTACGGGCGCGGTCTCCACGGTCCACTGCGGCAGCGAGCCCCGCAATACCCATGCGGCCTGGCGTGCCGCCCCGTCCGCCACGTACTCGCCGGGCACCGGCAGGAGGACGGGGACGCCGAACACCGACGGCGCGACCGCTCTCACCGCCGGTGACGCCGCAGCGCCGCCGACCATGCGCACGGCCGAGACCCGTGCACCCTGTGCCGTGAGCGCATCAAGTGCGCCCGCCAGCCCGCAGAGGACCCCCTCCACGGCCGCGCGCGCGATGTTCGCCGGCGTGGCGTTCTCCGTGGTCATGCCGAGCAGGCTGCCTGTCGCGTCGGGCAGGTTCGGCGTGCGCTCGCCGGCGAGGTACGGCACCATCACCAGACCCTCCGCGCCCGCCGGTGCCGAGAGCGCGAGCCGCGCGAGGCCCCCGTGGTCCGTGCCGAGGATCGAGCAGGCCGTGTCGAAAACGCGTGCGGCGTTGAGCGTGCACACGAGCGGGAGGTGCGCACCTGTGGCATCAGCAAAACCGGCCACGGCACCCGACACGTCGTGCGGAGGGACGTCACTGCGCACGAACGCGGTCCCCGAAGTGCCGAGCGAGACCACCGTGTCGTCGCCGGCATCGACCCCGAGGGCCGCGGCGGCGTTGTCGCCGGCACCCGGGCCCATGATCCTTGGCCCCCAGTCCAGGCGCTCCGCCGGCCCGAGTACCCGGGGGAGCACGGCGTCATGGCCGAGTGCCATCGCCAGCAGGTCCCGCGCGTAGGCGTTGCCGACGGGGTCGAAGTACCCGGTGCCCGATGCATCAGAACGGTCGGTGGTGATGCCGGTGATGTCGGTCGCGCCACGGAGTCGCCACGTCAGCCAGTCGTGGGGCAGGCACACCGCGGCGATCCGCGCGGCGTTCCCCGGCTCGTGCTCGGCGATCCACCGCAGTTTGGTCACGGTGAACGATGCGACAGGGACGGAACCAGTGCGCGACACCCACTCGTCGGCGCCCAGTTCCCCGACGAGCTGCGCCGCGGCTCCAGCCGACCTCGTGTCGTTCCACAGCAGTGCCGGCCGCACGACCCTGCCGTCCTCGTCCAGGCACACTGCGCCGTGCTGCTGGCCCCCTATCGACACCGCGTCGACGTCATCGATCCCGCCGGCAGCTGCGATGGCCTCGCGCATCGCGCGCTCCCAGTGGGCAGGGTCGACCTCCGTCCCGTCCGGGTGGGCAGCGGAGCCGTGGCGCACGAGCGCGCCCGTGTCGGCGTCGCGCACGACGACCTTGCAGGACTGTGTCGAGGAATCGATCCCCGCCACGAGGGTCATGTCAGCGGGCGCCCATCAGGTGCTCGACCGCCAGTTGGTGGAGCCGCACGAACCCGTAGCCCTTCGCGCCGGCTGCGTCCACGTCGAAGTTGGCGATCGTGTCGTCGGCCATGACGTCGCTCCACTTCTCCCCGGAGCTGAGCGTGGGCACGGAGAGCTCGTGGACGCGCGCGGCCTCGAGCGCCTCCTTCACCTCCGGGTCCGCGCGGAACGCGGCCGCGCGCTCCTTCAGCAGCAGGTAGGTGCGCATGTTCGCGGCGGCGGAGTGCCACACGCCGTCCATGTCCTCCGTGCGCGAGGGCTTGTAGTCGAAGTGGCGGGGGCCGTCGTACGCGGGTGCGCCGCCGACGCCGCCGAACTCGAGGAGGTCGACCAGGCTGAACGCGTTGATGAGGTCGCCGTGGCCGAACACGAGGTCCTGGTCGTACTTGATGCCGCGCTGACCGTTGAGGTCGATGTGGAACAGCTTGCCCTGCCACATCGCCTGGGCGATCCCTGAGGTGAAGTTGAGGCCCGCCATCTGCTCGTGACCGACTTCTGGGTTGAGCCCCACCAGGTGCGGGTGCTCGAGGCGCTCGATGAACGCGATCGCGTGGCCGACGGTCGGCAGGAGGATGTCGCCGCGGGGCTCGTTCGGCTTCGGTTCGATGGCGAACCTGATGTCATGGCCGCGTTCGATGACGAACGACGTGAGCATGTTCATCGCCTCTGCGTAACGGTCGAGGGCGGCGCGGACGTCCTTTGCGTGGTCGTACTCGGCTCCCTCCCGGCCGCCCCAGAGGACGAAGGTCTTCGCGCCGAGGTCCGCGGCGAGCTCGATGTTGCGCAGCACCTTGCGCAGTGCGTACCGGCGCACGCCCCTGTCGTTGCTGGTGAACCCGCCGTCCTTGAAGACCGGGTGGGCGAAGAGGTTGGTGGTGATCATCGGCACGCAGATCCCGGTGGCGGCGAGCTGCTCCTTGAAGCGGGAGATGATGGCGTCGCGCTCCGCCGGGCCGGTCCCGAACGGGACGAGGTCGTCGTCGTGGAACGTGATTCCCCACGCACCGACCTCGGCCAGCTTGTCCACCGCATGCAACGGATCGAGCGGGGGCCGCGTGGGCTCGCCGAACGGGTCGCGGGCCTGCCAGCCCACGGTCCACATCCCGAAGGAGAACTTGTCGGCGGCGGTGGGGGTGGTGCGTGCGTTCACGGAGTGGAGCGTACTTGTGCCGGCAGGCCCGGCACCCGTGCTCAGCGACCGTGCAGGGTGCGGGTCACGTCGTCCATGAAGCGCGCGATGGCCAGGCTCTCGGCGTGCGGCATCCGCGGGCTCTCGCGCAGGCCATCCGCTGTGCAGCGCTGCACCTCCCTCACCTGGTGGTGGAGGCCGGGGCGCGCCGCGCTCACGTTCTCTGTCGACCCGGCAGAACGGATCTCGGCGACGGGCGAGGAGTGCGAGGGCGGCGCGATCACGATGGTCGCGTTCTCGCACACGATGGTGGACGTGCGCGAGCCGTCGCGCGTCGAACCGCACGTGAGCACGGCCGAGGCGCCACCGTGCCACTCGAGTTCCATCGTCACTGCCTCATCGACGCCCGTCGGGCCTATGTCGCCGGTTGCCGACCACTTCGCCGGCGCTCCCAGCCACCACCACGCGAGGTTGAGGGGATAGATCCCGACATCGAGAAGTGCGCCGCCGCCCTTTCCCGGGTCGAAGAGACGGTGGGACGGGTCGCGGGGCGCCTGGAACGAGAAGTCGCTCTCGATGCTCACGACCCTGCCGAACTCACCGGCATCCAGGCGGCGCCTCAGCTCCGTGTGGAGCGGGTTGAACCGCATCCACATCGCCTCCATCATGAACCGCCCGGTCTCGGTGGAGACCGCGATGATCTCCTGCACCTCGTCAGCGTTCATCGCGAGCGGCTTTTCCACCAGCACGTGCTTGCCGGCCCGCATCATCATCACGGCGTGGTCCCGGTGCACCGGGTGGATGCCCGCCACGTAGACGATGTCGACACCCGGGTCCGCCGCCAGTTCCTCCATGGACCCATGCGCCCGTGCGATCCCGCGCATCTCCGCGAAGCCGACGGCACCGGCGGCGGTGCGGCTTCCCACGGCCACGGGCTCTGCGTCCTCGATGTTGGCGAGGTCGCGGACGAAGTCCGATGCGATCCTCCCCGTGCCTGCGATGCCCCAGCGAACCGTCATGCCTTGATTCAACACAGCTCGATTCAACACGGCTCGTCATCACGGCACCAACACAGGCATGGTGCAGTGCCACTGGCTGGAAAAAAACTGGAAAATCGTCCGTTTCCGCGTCAGACAAGTCGTGATGAACGGCGCGATACCTCACTGAAACCGCACCCACTTGCTTTGTGCAGTGCGCTGGAATTTTCTGCTACCCTCGCGTCACTGCCAACAAGGCAGCTCACAAGGGAGAACAAATCAATGAAGGCAAGGAAGATTCTCGTACTTGCGGCTGCGAGCGCGCTGGTGCTTGCGGCGTGCGGCGGGTCTGACGGCGACTCCGGCTCTGACACCACGGCGGCAGCCGGCGGTGGCTGCACCGTCGGTGTGTCGTGGAACAACTACCAGGAAGAGCGCTGGGCGAAGTGGGACGAGCCGGCCATCAAGGCGGCCATCGAGGCCGCCGGCGGCACCTACATCTCGAACGACGCAAAGTCCTCGGCCGAGACCCAGGCGACCAACCTGGAGAACCTCATCTCGCAGGGCGCGAAGGCACTCATCGTGCTCGCCCAGGACGGCGAGGCCATCAAGCCCGCAGTCGGCAGTGCGATCGAGGCCGGCGTGCCGGTCGTCGCGTACGACCGCCTGATCGAGGACCCGAAGGCCCTCTACATCACGTTCGACAACAAGGGTGTCGGCAAGCTCGAGGCTGAGGAGATCTTCAAGCGCGTCCCGAAGGGCCGTTACGTCATCGTGAAGGGCAACAAGGCCGACGCGAACTCCGACTTCCTCCGCGAGGGCATGGAAGAGGTCATCGGTGCTGCCGTGACCGCCGGTGACATCGAGATCGTCAGCGAGACCTACACCGACAACTGGGACCCCGCAAAGGCCCAGGCCACGATGGAGCAGGTGCTCACCGCAGAGGGCAACAAGGTTGACGCCGTCCTCGCGGAGAACGACGGCATGGCCGGCGGCGTGATCGCCGCCCTCGAGGCCCAGGGTCTCGCAGGCAAGGTCCCCGTGTCGGGCCAGGATGCAGAGCAGGCAGCGCTGAACCGCGTTGCTCTCGGCACCCAGTCCCTGACCGTGTGGAAGGACGCCCGTGAGCTCGGCAAGGCTGCCGGTGAGGCAGCGGTCGCGCTGTGCTCGAACCCGGACACCACCGCCATCTCCGGCGCTGCACCGTTCACCACGCCCGGCGGCAACGAGATCCCCTCGATCTTCCTGACGCCGCTGCCGATCACACAGGAGAACCTGAGCGCAGTCGTCGATGCCGGCTGGACCGACCAGGCGACGCTCTGCCAGGGTGTGACCGCAGGGTCGGTGGCTGCCTGCCCGTGACCGGGCTCCGTCACCACTGAGACGCGGACGTGCCCCTCGCCCTTCGGGGCGGGGGGCACGTTCTCTTTCCCGCCACAATCGTCTCTGGCACCGCTCATACCACTCACATCACTGGAGCAACCGACGTGACCGACACCCACGCACAGCAGCAGGCAGCACCGCAGGACGGTCGCAGCCGGGACTGGCGCTCGCTCGTGGCCTCCACAGAGATCGACACGCGGCTCGCCGGCATGGTCGCCGCGCTCGCCGTGATCTGGGTCGCGTTCCACGTCCTCTCGGGCGGCGACTTCCTCACCTCCCGCAACCTCTGGAACCTCTCCGTGCAGAGCGCGTCGATCGCGATCATGGCCACGGGGATGGTCCTCATCATCGTCTCCCGCAACATCGACCTCTCGGTCGGCTCTCTCCTCGGACTCCTCGGTTACGTCATGGCGATGGTCCAGACCAGGTGGATACCCGAGACGTTCGGCCTCGGTTTTGACCGCTGGTACACGTGGATCATCGCAATCGTCGTCGGTATCGTGCTGGGGGCGGTCATCGGCGCGGTCCAGGGTGCCGTGATCGCCTATGGCGGGGTGCCCGCGTTCATCGTGACCCTCGGCGGGTTCCTGATCTTCCGCGGCCTCATCTTCCGCATGGGCGAGCAGGGCCAGACTCTCTCCCCGCTGGACAGCACCTTCCAGCTGGTGGGCGGCGGGCCCGAGGGCTCGCTCGGTGAGTGGCGCAGCTGGCTGTTCGGCCTTCTCGGGTGTGCCGGCGCCTGCCTCACCATCTATCTCGCCCGCCGCCGCCGCATCCGCTACGACCTGGGCACGCGTCCGCTCCCCGTCGACATCGGGCTCGCCGTGTTCGGGTGCGCCGCGATCATCGCAGGAATCGCCTTCGTCGCCGTCGGCTACGAGTCGCCCATCTCGAAGCAGCCGACCGGTGTCGCGTACCCCGTGGTCATCCTCATCGCGGTCACGATCGGCATGGTGTACCTCTCGCGCCGCCGCCGCTTCGGCCGGTACGTCTACGCGATCGGCGGCAACCCCGAGGCGGCGGAACTTGGCGGCATCGACACGCGCCGCACCATCATGGCCACGTTCGTGCTGATGGGCGTGCTCTGTGCGGTCAGTGCGGCCATCCAGACGGCACGCCTGAACGCCGCCGTCACCAACCTGGGCGTGCAGAACGAGCTCGACGTCATCGCGGCGGCGGTCATCGGCGGGACGTCGTTCGCCGGCGGCATCGGCACGATCACGGGTGCGGTGCTGGGTGCGGTCATCATGCAGTCGCTCCGCTCGGGGATGGTCCTGCTGCGCATCGACTCGCCGTCGCAGGACATCGTCGTGGGCATCGTGCTCGTCACCGCGGTCGCAATCGACGCGGCGCTCCGGCTGGGCCGGCGCCGCACTGTCGGCGTGTCGCTCGTGACCGGCCTGGTGCTCGCCGCACTCATCATCCAGACCGGGCGCCAATGACGGGGGAGACCACAATGACCGACACACACGCACCCGCCAGGACGTCGCTCGTCGAGCTGCGGGACATCAAGGTCTCCTTCGGGGGGCTCCACGCCGTGGATGGTGTGTCCATGGCGCTGTACCCGGGCGAGGTGATGGCCGTCGTGGGCGGAAACGGCGCGGGGAAGTCCACCCTGATGCACACGATCGCCGGTGCCCACCCGGCGGACTCCGGCGAGATCCTGGTGAACGGCGCCCCCGTCACCATCGCCAACCCACGCGACGCGCGGAGCCACGGCATCGAGGTCATCTACCAGCGTCTCGCACTCGCTGACAACATCGACGCCGCCGGCAACCTCTTCCTGGGCCGCGAGCTGCGCACCCCCACCGGTGCGCTCGATGACTCTGCGATGGCCTCTGCCACGCGTGACGTGATGAAGCGACTGAACCCGCGGTTCCGGAACCTGAGCACACCGGTGCGCTCGCTGTCCGGCGGCCAGCGCCAGTCGGTGGCGATCGCGCGTGCGGTGCATTTCAACGCGCGCATCCTCATCATGGACGAGCCCACGGCCGCCCTCGGCCCGGCAGAGACCGAGCAGGTCCGCGAGCTGATCACCCAGTTGAAGTCAGAGGGGATCGGCATCTTCCTGATTAGCCACGACATCCACGACGTTTTTGACCTGGCAGACCGCATCAGCGTGATGATGCAGGGCCGGCTGGTCGGCACGGTCGACAAGGACAAGGTCACGAAGGACGAGGTCCTCGCGATGATCATCATGGGCCAGAAGCCGGCCTCCGCCGGCTGACGGGTCTCAGCGGCCCGGCACCCACCGCTCCGGCGCGCCGCTGCCCCGGCTGATGTCGTAGAACGAGTCTGCTGCCACGGGCATCCACGGCCCCGGCGCAGCCCCGGGGAACGTGATGCGCACCTCGGCGGACTCCGCGGTGCCGAGGCCGAAGTGGATCCAACCGGTCTCCCCGCTCGCGTGCCCGCCGCCCACAGTGACCTCGCGCGTGGTCGTCCTCCCGCCCGCGCGCACCTCCACGAACGAGCCGACCGCGGCCGTGTTCGGCGCGGGCTGCCTCAGCCGGACCGCGACCCACCTGCCCGGGGCGACCGGTGCTGCGGGGGTGCCCGTGCCGACGTTGCGCCGCACCTCCGCGGGAACGCGGCGGTTCATCACCACGAGGTCGAGCAGGCCGTCGAGGTTGAGGTCGACCAGGGCCGCCCCGCGGGAGCGGGCACCGTTCTCGATCCCGGCCTGCGAGCCGCGCTCCGTGAACGTGCCGTCCGCGCGGCCGAGGAGGAGGTTGTTCGGGTCGTAGGAGGCGTAGTCGACCTGCGCGTCCACGTTGCCCTTGGACACGAAGAGGTCCAACACGCCGTCGTTGTTCACGTCGTCGAACTCCGGGTGCCACGCGGTGGAGGGCAGCACGCCGCCCCCCGCGTAGGGGCGCTGTGCGGTGACGCCGCGCTCGAGCGCGATGTCCTTGTACTCGGGCCCCTTCGCGCCGTCCTCGAGCACCTGAAGCTTGTTGTCTGCCTGGCTCGTCAGGAAGATCTCCGGCCTGCCGTCGCCGGTGAGGTCCTGGCTCGCGATGCCCATGCCCCAGATGGTCAGATCCCGCCACCCGTCGGCCTCGCCGTACTCGCGCGGCTCCTCGCCGGGGAGCACGCGCCACAGCTGCTCGCGCGCGTTGCGGTCGTAGTTGCGGTCGTTGCTCATGCGCAGGTCCACTCCGCCGTCGCGGTTCCAGTCCGAGAAGAGCGCGGAGAGCGTGCAGTGGCCCGGCAGCGCGACAGGGGCGCCGTAGCGCCCGCCTTCCGGCCTGACAAGCGTGCTGGCCGCGCAGTCGTAGGTGTCGGGCACCAGGTAGTTGCCGAACGCGAGGGTGGGCAGGGACGAGCCCTCCTCCCACACGGCGGAGAACGCAGTGGTCCAGTCCGTTCCCGGCCGGAGACCGAGAGAGGCGGTCATGTCCTCGAACGCGCATCCGCCCAGCCCGCGCAGCACGGCGTTCCCTTCCGCGCGGCGCAGCACCACGAGGTCGGTCATGCCGTCACCGTCGATCTCCAGGGGGTACGCACCCGTGACCGACACGAGATCCGTCACGGGTGACGGCTTCTTCTCGAAGCGCAGTGCCGCACCCACGCCGCCCGTGTTGACGAACAGCGCGGCCGGGTTCGCTCCGCCGGCCATGTACATGTCGGGCATGCCGTCCCCGCTGCAGTCGAACGTGGCGACCCCGCCGCCCACGAAGAACGGGAAGTCTCCGTCGTAGACGTGCGTGATGCCGGCTGCCGACGCCTCGTCGACCAGTTGCGGAACGGCCGGGCCGTCGTCACCGCGCAGCATCGGCACGATGACTACTGCGCTGCCGGCCACGAGGACGCCCGCGAACGCCACGGCGAGTCTCCTGCGTCCCATGAGGTCTCTCCGGGCCCGCTGGGTCAGCGCGCCGTCGGCACGGGGAGCTCGGCGACGACGAGCCAGCGCGAACCGGTGGCACGGCGCATCGCCCACATCGTCTCGAAGGGCGCGCTGCCGCGTGACACGACGTCACCGGCACGGTTGCGCGTCTCCGTGGTGACCGTGCCGCGCGAGACCATGCCGAGGCTCAGTCCGTCCTGACGCCCGAACGGCACGAGCAGGGTGACGCGGACGTCGTCGATGTCGTACGAGGAGGTGGTCACGAGACCGGTGGACACGGCCCTGCGGAGTCCCGCCTGCATGCTCTCCAGTCGGTCGCCGTGCGCCACTGCGGTGAGGAGCGCCGCGTCGTTGTCGCGCAGGGCCTGGTTCTCGAGCGCGAGGTTCTCGGCGAGCGTCAGCACGATGGCGCGCGCACCGGCGGCGTCGATCTCGTGGTTCCAGTTGATGACTTCCTCGTCCACCGCGATCGCGGGGAACGTGGCGGGGTCGACCCGCGTGGCGAGCCTGCCGACGAGGTTCTCCGGTTCACCCGCGAGGAGACCCTGGGCCGAGCGGCCGGCCACCGAGAGCCCCGCGACGAGCACGACCGCGCCGAGGACGAGGGCACCGGTGCGCCGGCGGGCGGTGAGCACGGTCCCCGTGCCCGGTCCTCCGTTCAGCACCTGCCGTGCGAATGCCCGGAGGGTGTCGCCTTCGCTGCCTGGCGCCGGTACGTGCCGCTCGAGCAGCGGCCGGACCATGGTCATGATGGTGAGGCCGGCGAGCAGTGCGACCTTGGCGCCGAACTCCGTCTGCTGGGGCGCCATCAACAGCACGCACACCACCCCCACGAGCGCGCCGAACACCGTGCGCCCCACGCGGCCGGCTGGGACGGTGCGGGGATCGGTGATCATGAAGTACGTGAAGATCAGGATCTCGGGTGACGTCACGATCGCGAGCCAGAGGTCCGTGCCGCACACCGGTGCGAATGCCCAGCGGGCCGTGAAGCACTGGCCGGAGGCGGCGTTGACAGCGGTGCCCGCCGAGAGCACCAGCCAGAATGAGACGACGGTGGCGATCAGTCCGAGCCGCCGGGTGACGAGCGATCCACCCACGAGGATGACGGCGTAGGCGATGACCATCGCGGGGTTCGACAGCGGGGCCCACCAGAAGTCGAGCGGCTCCACCTGGCTGCTCCCCAGCACGATGAACGCGATGACGAGCCCGACGTTCGAGGGGTTGAAGACGTGCGAGCCGTTCCTGCGCACCACGAACTTGGTGAGCAGGGAGAACGCGGCGATACCCGAGAACAGCCACCACTTGTGGAACGTCCAGTGGTCGCCGACGGGGGTCGTGGGGACCCGCAGGATGAGCGCGATCCCGCTGCCGGTGAGCATCGCGCTCGCCGGCCACACGAACGAGCGGGTCTGGCGGAACGTGATCGCCACCTGCAGGAGGGCCGTGGTGAGGATGGCTGCGAGGATCTGGGGAACGCTGACGTGGAACCCCAGCCCGACCTGGCCGAGAGTGTGGAGGGTGATCACGATCGCGGCCACGTGCAGCCGCGAGTCACGGATGCGGGGGAGCACGACCGGGTAGGTCCGCCCGAACACCCGCACCGACCGCCCGGGGGCCACGAGGACCGGCTGCAGCACCGGTGCGAACGTTCCTCCCACGCCGGAAATCCTAGTTTCCGCGGCCCCGCCGGCGCCATCCCGGGCAGGCGCCCGCGGGCCCGCCGCCGTGATCCCGCCCGTCGGTGGATGACTACTGTGAGACACGCGGTCGGGGGACTGCGAGGAGGGGCCATGGCACGCACGCCGAAGGACACGTCGATCATGCTGCTGTCGAGCGCCGAGCCGAGGGAGCTCCCGCCGCTGTCCTCGGTGAAGGTGCCGCCTGTCGTGCCGACAGGCGCAGGGCGAACGTCGTTCCCGTACGAGAACCTCGCGTTCGAGGGCGGCGGCGCGAAGGGGTACGCGTACATCGGTGCCGTCAGGGTGCTCGAGGAGGAGGGCATCTACCCGCTGAACATCCGCCGCGTGACCGGCACCAGCATCGGGAGCATGTTCGCGATGTTCGCGGCACTGGGCGTGAGCAGCGAGTACATGGAGAAGCGGATCCCCGCTGACATCGAGAGCCTGGCGAAGGACGGCACGGGCGGCGCCATCGGAGGGTTCGTGAGGGCGGCGCGCCGGAAGGGAATGAACCCCGGCCAGCGCCTCTACGGGTTCCTCGGGGAGATCCTCGAGGAGGTCACCGGCAGCGCGGACATCACGTTCGCGCAGCTCTTCGAGCGCTGCGGCCGCGAGCTGGCCATCCCCGTCACCAACGTGACCCGGATGACCACGGAGTTCTGCCACATCAAGACGACCCCGAACATGGCCGTGCGCGTGGCCACCCGCATGTCGATGTCGCTTCCGGTGCTGCTGCAGCCGATCAGCCTGCGCTCCGTCTACGACCGCGTGACGGGGGAGGCGAACGCGGAGTTCTACGTGGACGGCGGGCTGCTCTGCAACAACCCGACGCACGTGTTCGACGGGTGGTGGCTCTCCACGGACCCGCGTGACTCCTTCCTCCGCCGGCTCCAGCCGCTCGACCATGCGTCGTCGCAGTACCCGAGGTCCGCGCGGTTCAGCCCCGCGAACCCGCGCACGCTCGGCTTCACGCTGTTCGCCGGCGAGGAGACGGACATCACGCGCAGCTGGCTGGAACCCGGCGCAGAGCCGCCCCCGCGGCCGGACACCGAGGCCGCGCGCGAGTACGCGGAGAAGGAGAAGGTCCGCCAGCGCCAGAGCGACATGCAAAAGCCGATCCAGCGGCTCCTCAACAGGCTGGACGAGCACGACGCCGACGCGGACGGGCGCATCTCCCGGGAGGAACTGCGCGCGACCCTGACTGACGGCTCGTTCTCGAAGGAGGACACCGTCCTCATCTTCGGCACGGGCGACGTGGACGAGATCTTCGAGCACATGAACGCCGACGGCGGGGAGACAATCGAGTTCGGCGAGCTGCTGGCGTTCCTCGAGACGCGCGGTCTCGACGTGACCACCTCGCTCGTCGGGTTCCCGGCACGGCCGCCGAAGAACATCGTGGACTTCGCGATGAACCTGATCGAGGCCGTCAGCCGTGACCTGACCCGCTCGAACCAGACGAGCGACGACCGCCCGCGCACCGTCCCGATCAGCACCGACTACATCGGCACCACCACGTTCAACCTGGTGGACGCCGACCTGCAGTTCATGATCGAGTCGGGCCGCAAGCACACCAAGGCCTTCCTGGACGCCCACCGCAACGGCTGAACGGAAGGTTCCAGCGCCGCGGCGGAACCTTCCAGCGATTCACTTGGGCTGGCTGGAAATCTTCCACTAGGTTCCAGCCATGACCACAATGTCGGAAGTCGCGCGCCACGCGGGTGTCGGTATCGGCACGGTGTCGCGGGTCATCAACGACCAGCCGAACGTGAGTGCCGCCATGCGCCAGCGCGTGCGCGAGTCCATCGAGGCGGTCGGGTACCACATGCCCCGCAGGCGGCGCCCCGGGGGTGCCGGACGGGCCGCGTACGTCGGTGTGCTCACGGTCTTCTTCGACGAACCATCCGTGTACGAGAGGTGCAAGGGGATCATCGGTCACCTGCAGCCGCTCGGCCACGAGGTGGTCATCTACAACACCGTGGCGCCCCAGCAGATCCGCTCGCAGGTGGAGGCGATGGCGTCGCACCCACTCGACGGTGCCATCGTGATTTCCGCGCAGCTCGACGACGAGGAGGTCCGCATCCTGCGCGCGGCACCGTTTCCCGTCGTGATGGTCGACAGCACCTGCGAGGGTTTCCGCAGTGTCGGTGTCGACGACCGCCACGGCGGGGAGATCGCCACGAGGCACCTGCTCGACATGGGCCACGAGCGCGTGGGGTTCGTCGGCGAGCCAATGGGCCAGTTCGGTTTCGTCGCCTCGTCGCTGCGCGAGCGCGGGTACAGGGCTGCCCACCGCAAGGCCGGCATCCCGGTAGATGAGGAACTGGTGCGCCACGGCGCGCACATCAGGTCTGCGGCCAAGCAACTGGCGATCGACCTGCTGTCGCTCGCCGACCCGGTGACGGCAATCGTCGCCACGTCGGACGTGCAGGCCATCGGCGTGATGGAGGCTGCGGCGGAACTGGGCGTGAGGGTGCCCGAGCAGTTGTCCGTCATCGGGTACGACGACCTCGAGGTCGCGGCGATGATGGGCATCACCACGGTCCGCCAGCAGCTGGAACTGTCGGGCCAGCGCGGCGCGGCACACCTGGTGGAGGCGATCAACGGCGACGGCACGCACGGCACGCAGGAACGAATCGATGTCGAGGTGATCGTGCGCAACACGACCCGCCCGCCGGGCGTCCGCACGGCCTGACCCGCTAGTCCTGCCCGTTCCCCAGCACCTGCGCAAGCTCCTCGATGAGCTCGCGCTGGGTGCCGCTCTCGGGGCCGGCCATCGGCCTGTGCGAGCGGACGCGGTCAATGGCGTCGTGCATGTCCATGCCGAGCACCATCAGCACGCCCGTTGCGGTGGTGCCGGCGCGGCCGATGCCGGCGGCGCAGTGGACCACCATGTTGTGTCCCTTCAGCAGCATCGAGGAGAGCCGTTCGTAGAGGCCGTGGGCCTCCTCCAGCACGGGTGCGGTGAGGTCGGGAATCGGGTACCAGGTGGCACGGGTGCCGGCGTGCCGCTCCAGCCACTCCACGTACGGGTCGTAGCGGCCCTCCAGCTCGAACCTCTCCACCAGGCACACCACGTGGGCATCGCCGCAGCCTGACCTCACTGCCTCGGTGTCGGGGGCGATGTGGTGCTTGCCGCACAGCCACAGCCGCCCGGTGGCCCCCAGGTCGGCGACGGGGATCTCGTGGATGCCGCCCGTGGTGTTGAAGGTCATGTCCGGCACTGCACGTCCCTCAGGTGTTCAGCGGCTTGGCCAGGCGGAGCGACGCGAGTTCGCCGGGAGCGGCCAGGCCCTGCAGCGCCAGGTCGTAGTCCGGGATCTCGTAGACGAGACCGTCGTCGGTGATCATCACGAAGCGGTCGAGGCGCGCGAGGAACGTGCGGTCGTGGCTGACCGCGATGACGGTGCCCTCGAACCCGTCGAGAGCCTGCTCGAGTGCCTCGCTCGACTCGATGTCGAGGTTGTCGGTGGGCTCGTCGAGCAGCAGCACGTTGTGGCCGGCGAGCTCCAGCATCAGGATCTCGAGCCGCGCCTTCTGGCCGCCCGAGAGCGTCTGGAACTCCTGGCGGGCCTGGTTGCGCAGCCCGTAGCGCGCGAGGGCGCCCATGGACTTCTCCTCCTCGACCAGCCTGTCGCGCACGATGTCGATGCACTGCCGGCCCTTGAACTCGGGCCTGTCGTGCACCTGGGTGAACATGCCGACGCTCGTGCGCGGACCGAACGTGATGCCGGGCATCTCTCGCGCCGAGGCCTCCATGACCGCGGAGAGGAGGTGCGTCTTGCCGGTGCCGTTCGGGCCGATGAGCCCGAGACGCTCCCCGAAGTGGATCTCGTCGCTGAACGGCAGGAACAGGTCGTCGATGCCGACGGAGTCGAACTTGACCACCCTGCGGGCGCTGTCCGCGCCGCGGAAGCGCACGTGGATCTGCTGGTCCGGCACGGGCGGCGGTGGCGGCCCGGCCTTCACGAACTTCTCCCAGCGCGTCTCGGCCGCGTTCGCCTTGGTCGCGTTCTTGAAGTTCTGGGCGGCGCGCTGCTTCATGATCTTCATGTGGTGGAAGAGGCGGCGCTCCTCGTCGTTCCACTGCTTGAGCGCGTCCCCGAGTTGCTCCTGCCGGGCAGCGCGGGCGTCCGGGTAGGTGCGGTACGAACCGCCGTGCACCCAGCACCCGGACCCCTCCACGGTGATCACCTTGGTGGCCACCTTCTCCAGCAGGGCGCGGTCGTGGCTGACCATGAGGATGGTCGACTTGCACGCGTTCAGCTGCTCCTCCAGCCAGTGGCGGGTGGGGATGTCCAGGTAGTTGTCCGGCTCGTCAAGGAGCAGCACGTCCGCGCCGCTGTTGAACAGCAGGTCAAGGACCAGGCGCTTGCGCTCGCCGCCGGACAGCTCGGACACGAGCCGCGTGGCGAAGTCGGTCACCTGGGTCTTCACGCTGCGCTGCGACGCCGCGGCCCACTGCGTCTCCAGTTCGTACCCGCCGAGGTCCCCCCACACCGCGAGGCGCTCCGCGAACTCCATTCCGTCGTCCTCGCCGGACATCATCCGCTTCTCGGAGGCCACGAGTGCGCGGCCCGCGTCGCGCAGCGCGGCGGGTGCCACCTCGATCAGCATCTCGCGCAGGGAGTCATCAGGGCGTGACATGCCCACGTCCTGGGTCATGGTGAGGAAGTTGCCTCCGATGGCGAACTCGCCGTCATCAGGTTCGTAGGTGCCCGAGAGGATGCGCAGGATCGTTGACTTGCCGACGCCGTTCGCGCCCACCAGGACGGCATGCTCGCCGGGGGACACCGTGAACGACACGTCGAAGAACAGTTGGTCCGCCCCCGGGTGGCCGAAGGCCAGGTCGGAGACGACGATCGAGGACATGGTCCTTGATTCTCGCGGGACGTTCCCGAAAACGGGCAGGCCTACCGGCCCGCTACTGCTTGCCCATCTCCGAGCCGTGGTGGACCTTCGCGTCCGGGCCGGCCTCCGCGGACAGCAGTTCCACGTCGATCCACTTGATCGTGCCGGTGAAACGGAACGGTGACACGTAGGACGGCGACACGGGCGCACCGTGGTCGCAGCCCACGTCCATCCCGTTGAACGGCATCCAGCCGCGGATCATGCGGGGAACCTCGACCCGGCCGACCTCCGTGCCGTCGAGCGAGAACACACCCTCGCCCCCGGTGCGGGTGGTCTTCGTGAACTCCCACACCAGCACGTGGTCTCCGGGGGAGAGGTCGGCGGTGGCACGGATCTCGTGCGGCTCCATCGGGAAGTGGTACCGGAAGCAGACCTGGCCGTCCTGGACGAACATGGAGTAGCCGGCCCAGATGTCACCGTCCTTGATGAGCACGCCCTCGCACCCGCCGGTGGGCACCGTGAAGTGCGCGGTGATGCGGTGGCTGGTGTTCATCAGCTGCGGTGTGTTGTCGGAGGGCACGCGCTCCAGGCCGGGCCACAGGCGGAACGACCTCTTCGGCGGCCGCTTGTTGATGGCACCCACTCCGTCGGACATCGGCAGCACCTTGTACTTGGCCGCCTCCTCCCACCAGGTCTCCACCAGTTCGTCGAGCTTGTCCGGCATCGATGCGGCGAGGTCGTTCGACTCCGAGAAGTCGTTGTTCAGGTCGTACAGCTCCCACACGTCCTCGCTGAGCGGCGTGCGGAACTTGTGGCGGGTGACGGCCTTCCACCCGTCCGCCACGATGCCGCGGTGGCCGATCATCTCGAAGTGCTGTACCTCCTTGCGGGTCGGTGCCGACGCATCACGCAGCGCGTAGGCCATGGACGTGCCGTGCATCGGCACCTGCGGGATCCCGTTCACCGACTCCGGCATCTGCGCGCCGACGAGCTCCAGCAGCGTGGGTGCCACGTCGCTCACGTGGTGGAACTGCGTGCGCACGCCGCCGGCGAGCGACCTGTCCAGCCCCGCGGGCCAGTGGATGACGAACGGGTCGCGCACGCCGCCGCCGTGGGTGTTCTGCTTGTAGAACTTGCACGGGGTGTTGCCTGCCATCGCCCAGCCGAGCGGGTAGTTGTTGAACCACTGGGTCTCGCCGATCTCGTCGATGATCGCCCTGGTCTCGCCGATGGACATGTCGACGCGCTCGAAGTACCGGCCCTGGTTCATGGTGCCGTCCAGGCCGCCCTCCTGGCTGGCGCCGTTGTCGCTCATCACGATGAACACCGTGTTCTCGAACTGGCCGATGCGCTCCAGCGTGGACACGAACCGCCCGATGGCCTCGTCCGTGTGAGTGATCATCGCCGCGAATGCTGCCTGGTAGCGCACGTGCACGTACTTCTCGTCCTCGCTCAGCTCGTCCCACGCGCGCACGCCCGGGTTGCGCGGGGGCAGCACGGTGGACTCAGGCACGATCCCCATCGCCTTCTGGCGGGCGATGCGCTCCTCGCGCGTCACGTCCCAGCCCTTCTCGAACACGGGGATGTACTCGGCGATCCGCTCCTTCGTCACGTGGTGGGGGGAGTGGCCCGCGCCGAACGCCATGTAGAGGAAGAAGGGCTTCTCGGGCGCCAGGCTCTTCTGCGCGGACACCCATGACGACGCATGGTCCACGATGTCGTCGGTCAGGTGGTAGCCCTCGTGGTCCGGGCGCTGCACGTGCCTGTTGTCCTCCGTGAGGAACGGGTCCCACTGGTTCATCGCACCGTCCATGAACCCGTAGTAGCGGTCGAACCCGCGCTGCGTGGGCCAGTGGTCGTACGGCCCGGCCGGGCCGATGTGGTGCATGGGGGTCAGGTGCCACTTGCCGACCGCGTAGTTGTTGAACCCGAACGGCCGCAGCACCTCCGGGAGAGTGGCTGTCTCCTTGGAGACCTTCCCGCGGTAGCCGTCGAAGCCGTAGTCGTAGTTGGCGAGCGACCCCATGCCCACGGCGTGGTGGTTGCGCCCGGTCAGCAGGGAGGCCCGGGTGGGGGAGCACAGGCTGGTGGTGTGGAAGTTGGTGAGGCGGAGGCCGCCGGCTGCCAGCCTGTCGATGTTCGGCGTGCGGATCTCGCTGCCGTAGCACCCGAAGTCGGCAAAGCCCGTGTCGTCGAAGACCACGAGGACGATGTTGGGGGTGCCGGCCGGGGCCGTGGCCTCGGGCGGATAGGCGGGTGTGTTCTCGCCCATGGTCGCGCCGGGTCGGATCTTCTCTGCCATGGTGTGCCCCCTCGTTTCGCACTGCAACCGAGTGCCTGCAGTGTCCGCGGCATCCGCCGCACTGCAGGAGCCGACAGTAGCAATGCCCCCAGAACCGTGACACACCCTGCTGGCATCATGGTGGGTGAGGGAGATTTCTCGGCCCCCGCACCCTGGGCACTTGCGGCCCCCACACCCCGTAGGGGTGTGTCATGGTTGTTTGGGTAGAAAAGTCGCAAAGGTGGTTGCAATCCGTTGCTCCACCTGCCACACTCACCGTCCCCCTGGTGGGACTCGGCCGCAGTCGGCGGCCCGAATTGCTTGAAGGAGAGCAGATGCCCGAGAAACGGCAAGACCAATTTCGATCCGCGATCTGACCGCGGCGAATCCTGATTCGCCGGGCTGAGGTCCGGATTGTTCTTGACCACAACACAACTGCCGTACATCTCGACAACACACCGGGCCGTCACACGCCGGCCCGGCAGCAAGGAGCATCTGCATGTCCAGTCCCATCCACGACCCCTCGGGTGACCCGTCCCAGCACGGGTACTCGTTCGACTCCGTCGCCGAATCCCTCGACGCACTGGAGTACCGCCTCCGCCACGCCGACCCGGTCGTGCGCGACTTCAACCGCCAGCTCACCGATCTCATCGGCCAGTGCCCGAACACGGCATGCGGCAACTGGGTCACGCTGGACGACCAGCTGAACGTCACCGTGCACGTCGACTTCGCCGACATGCTGCGCTTGGCGACCGCGTTCCAGCGCATCGGCCGCGAGCTCGACTTCGCCGAGCTGCGCCGCATGCTGCCCTCCCGCAAGGAGTCGGCTGCCTACGCCTACGGCGACCTCTTCTCCGGGGAGACCGCGCACCCGGCCCACCTGCCGACCGGCGCCCAGGCGACCGGCATCAACCAGCAGAAGGGCGGCAAGTGATGGAACTGAGCGCACCGCACCCCGGCTCCACCGGCTGGACCATGCGTCTCACCACGCTGGAGCTCACCCGCATCTTCGACATGTCACGTGCCATCAACCCCGGGGACGACTCCGAGGAGCACGTGACCGTCGCACTCGTGGGGCCCGCCACTCGCCGCTGGGTCATCGAGGGCCCCTTCACCCTCGGCTGGATCGAGACCGCCGGCGGCCAGACCGACCCCGACGAGGCGGTGGCCATCCCGCGGTTCGTGCTGCGCTCGGCGCTCGCGATGGCAGAGGAGATGGGCGAGGTGTTCCTGTACCAGCAGGAGCCCCTCGGCACTTTCGCCCTCTACTCGGGAGACGAGTGGCTGTTCGCAGACGGGTTCGCCTCGGCCCCGTACGAGCCGTCGGTCGACACCGAGTACGAGCCCGGCAACGGTTCGTGGGTGTCCGCGACGCTCCCCGTCATCTCGGCACGCCGCATGACCACCTCGTACGAGACCAACATCAACATGATCGAGCCGGACGGCCGTCTGCTGCCGTACATGACGCTCGCGGTGGGCAAGCCCTCCGGACGCCTGCGCTGGACCGCCGCCTGGGACCGCTGGGACATGCCCACGGTCTCCGGAGAGACGTCTGCGGAGACAAAGGGTGAGGGCATGATCGCGCTCTGGCCGGTCGGCATGCTGCGCATGGTCGGGCACATCCCGCAGCGCGGTGACGTGACGATCTCGTGGGATGACTCCACGGAGCCGTACGTGTGGGTCACCGGCGACGACTGGGGCATCCGCTGCCTGGTGGGCGAGGAGATGTCGCACCGTTACATCGGTCCCCTCAGCCGCGCTCTCTCGGAGGCACAGTTCGAGCTGGACGACTACGAGGGCCCGTTGCCGAACCCGCTCGTCTACTCCCGCGGCACCATGACGCTCACGGTGAACACCATCAACCAGGGTGATGGCGACTACTTCAGGTTCGCCACCTGCGTGGCGTCCGACGTGCCGCAGGGCCGTGCGGTGCAGCGCGAGCTGAACGCCCTGAACGACAAGTTCCTGGGCGCCAAGGTGCTTCTCGCCGGCGGGAACGTGTTCCTCGCCGTGGACATCCCTGCCACGTCCGAAGAGTCCCTCATCACCGCCGCGCTCGAGACGGTCGATGCGTACCGCAAGCGCTGCGAGGGTTTCGACGCGATCCTGCCGCTGTTCGAGGACGTCGAGGACGAGGCCGCGCCGGACACCCGGCACGACTGAGGCCCGGCCGGACTCACATGGCCGTCCCCCCGTGGCGTAGCCTCGCCGCGGGGGAACAACCATGACCACACCTATCTACGTCCTCGGCGGCCACCAGACCGACTTCGCCCGTGCGTGGGCCCGCGAGGGCCTGGACGTGAGCGACATGATGCGCGAGTCGATCGAGGCCGCTCTCATGGATGCGCAGGTCGACGTGGCCGACATCGACACCGTTCACGTCGGGAACGCTTTCAGTGAGCTGCAGCGCCAGCAGGGCCACCTTGGCGCCATGGCGTCACAGGTGGTGCCGGGCCTGTGGGGCAAGCCCGCCATGCGCCACGAGGGCGCGTGCGCGTCGTCGTCGCTGGCCGTCCTCTCGGCGATGGCCGAGATCGAGGCGGGGCGATACGACGTGGCGCTCGTGGTCGGCGTGGAGGAGCAGAAGGCGATCCCGGGCGACCAGTCGTCGATCAACCAGAACGCCGCGTCGTGGCAGGGGCACGAGGGGATCTCGTGCACCTTCATGTGGCCGGCCGTCTTCGGGATGCTCGGCGAGGAGTACGCGTACCGCTACGGCCTGGACCGCCGCCACCTGAACAGGATCAGCGAGATCAACTACGGCAACGCCAAGGCGAACCCGCTGGCGCAGACGCGCGCGTGGAAGTTCACCGACCTCAGTTTCACCGATGACGACGTGGCGAACCCCGTGATCGAGCCCGGCACGAGGCGCCAGGACTGCGGCCAGATCACCGACGGGGCGGCCGCGGTCGTGCTGTGCTCCGCCCGCTACATGGAGCGCCACACCGCGCGAACCGGACGGAAGGCCTCAGCCACCGCGCAGATCCTGGGCTGGGGGCACCGCAACGCCGGCATCAAGTTCACCGACACGCTGGAGCGCAGCAAGAACGACCGGTTCGTGTTCCCCCACGTGCACGACGCGATCACGGATGCGTTCCGCCGGGCCTCGGTCGCCGACGTGACGCAGCTGGACGGCATCGAGACGCACGACTGCTTCACGACAACCGAGTACATGGCGATCGACCACTTCGGCATCACGGCACCGGGCGAGTCGTGGAAGGCGGTCGAGGAGGGTGTGATCGAGCGCGGCGGTGCGCTGCCCGTCAACCCCAGTGGCGGCCTGATCGGCGGCGGCCACCCCGTGGGCGCCACCGGTGCGCGCATGCTGTTCGACGCGGTGAAGCAGGTCGAGGGCCGCGCGGGCGACACTCAGGTAGATGGTGCGCGGACCTTCGCCACGCTGAACATCGGTGGGTCGCTCTCCACCGTGGCCAGCTTCGTGGTGGGCGTGCGCGACTAGCGCAGGCCCGTCAGCTCGCTGCGCGGCGCCGGGAAGCCACCGCACGCCAGCCGAGCATGGTCGCCGCGAGAAAGAGAGTGGCCACGATCACGAACGGCAGTGCCGTGCCGCGGTCGAACACGAAGTTGCGCAGCACCATCCCCATGAGCACCGTGTAGCCGACCACAAGCCACGGGTGCGGCAGCGGCTTCGCGCCACCCTTCTGCATCAACGGGGCAGCATGGGCGAGGCCGGCAGCAATCCAGAACGGTGCGCCCACGTAGAGCACGCCGCCCACGCCGGTGTCGGTGTCGTGGTTGCGGGTGCCGATGACGACGAGCGCGAGGACGCACAGGGCATCCGTCAGGAACGCAGTGATGCGCTGCTTCGTCACGTGGTGCCGGGGCTAGATCTCGTCGTAGTACTCGCGGCCGAGATGGGTGATCGTGTCCTCGCCCATCATCCAGCGCAGCGTGTTCTTCAGCTTGGTGAGCTGGATGAAGAGGTCGTGCTCCGGGTAGAGGCCGGGCGCCACCTGCGGGCTCTTGTAGTAGAAGCTCAGCCACTCCTGGATGCCGCCGAGGCCGGCGCGCTGGGCGAGGTCGGAGTAGAGGACCAGGTCGAGGGCGAGCGGCGCGGCGAGGATGGAGTCGCGGCAGAGGAAGTTGACCTTGATCTGCATCTCGTATCCCATCCACCCGAAGATGTCGATGTTGTCCCAGCCCTCCTTGTTGTCACCACGGGGCGGGTAGTAGTTGATCTGCACCTTGTGGAAGATGTTGCCGTAGAGGTCCGGGTTCTTCGCGGGCTCCAGGATGTCCTCCAGCACGCCCAGCTTCGACTCTTCCTTCGTCTTGAAGTTCTCCGGGGCGTCCAGCACCTCGCCGTCGCGGTTGCCGAGGATGTTCGTGGAGTACCAGCCCGAGACGCCCAGCTGGCGCGCCTTCACCATGGGTGCGAGCACCGTCTTCATGAGGGTCTGGCCGGTCTTGAAGTCCTTGCCGGAGATCGGCACGTTGTTCTTCACGGAGAGCTCCCGCAGGACGGGCGTGTCGACCGCCAGGTTCGGGGAACCGTTCGCGAACGGCACACCCTCCAGGATCGCGGCGTACGCGTACAGCATGGCGGGGGAGACGGTCTCGTCGTTCGCGTCAATCGCGGCCTCGAGGGTCTCGACGGACTGGTGCGCCGGGCCCGGCTCGATGAAGATCTCGGTGCTCGCGCACCAGATCATGACCAGGCGGTCCACCTTCTTCTCGTCGCGGAAGGCGTTGATGTCCGCGCGGATCGCGTTCAGCATGTCGCGCTTGCTGCCCGGCTTCACGTGCTCGCCCGTCAGGTTGCGGGCGTACTTGCGCTCGAAGGCCGCCTTCATCGGGCGGATGTCGCGGAGCACGTCGCTAATGGCCTCGATGTGCTTGCCCTGCTCCAGCACCCCGGCGCGGGACGCCGCCACGTAGGCGTCGTCCGGGAACACGTCCCACGCGCCCCACACGATGTCCTCGAGGCGGGCGAGCGGCACGAAGTCCTTAATGAGGCGGGTGTCGCCGTCGGTGCGCTTGCCGATGCGGATCGTGCCCATCTGGGTCATGGAGCCGAAGGGCAGGCCGATGCCCCGCTTCGTCAGCTCCACGCCGGCGATGAGGGTGGTGGCCACGGCGCCGAGACCGACGGTGAGGACGCCGAGCTTGCCCTCTGCGGGGGCGATGGTACGGGGTTCAGACATGGGGTTGAGGCTATGCGAACGGGCCCGGGCAACCTGACACCTGCGACGGAAGTCCGCGCCGGCACGCCGTTTTCACGCGGTGGCGGCGATGAAAGCGTTGATCACGGTCGCGATCTCGGCGCCCTTGTCCTCCTGCAGGAAATGCCCGCCGCCCTCGATCGTCACGTGGGGCTGTCCCTTCGCACCGGGCACCCTCTCCTTGAAGGTCCTGTCACCACCCGCCGTGATCGGGTCACCGTCACTGAAGGTGGTGAGCAAGGGCTTCGTCCACGCGCCGAGCACGTCCCATGCCGCACGGTTGGCCGCACCCGACGGGTCATCCGGCGCGGTGGGCACGAGCGACGGGAAGATGCGCGAGCCGGCCTTGTGGATCTCCTCCGGGAACGGCGCGTCGTACGCGGCCACGACCGCGGGGTCGAGTGGCTTCGTTGCGCACGCCGCCTCCACCATCTTCCCGATGTGCCATTCCTTGGCTGTCTGGCTGTATTTCTGCCACGCCATGAAGGCATCACCCGGCGGGCGCTCGCCGGTGGGGAGACCGGTGTTGCCCACCACGATGCGCGAGAAGCGTTCCGGGTTCGCGGTGACCATCCGCAGCCCCACGAGGCCGCCCCAGTCCTGGCCGAAGAACGTCATCGGCCCGAAGTCGTGCTGCGAGAGCCAGTCGTTCATCCACGTCACGAACCGCTCGTAGGTGTAGTCGGACATCTGCGTGGGCTTGTCGCTGCGGCCGAAGCCGGGAAGGTCGGGCACGACCACGCGGTGGCCGGCCGCCACGAACACCGGCACCATGTGGCGGTAGAGGTACCCCCAGCTCGGCTCGCCATGGACCAGCAGGAGCGTCTCGGCGGCGTCGGCCGGGCCCTCGTCGATGTGGTGGATGCGGATGCGCGCGCCGCTGCGGTCGGCGGCATCGACCTCCGTGTAACGGGGGGCGTAGTGCCAGCCGGGGAGGCTGGCGAATCGGTCATCGGGTGTGCGGACGATCTCCATGTCCCGACCCTAGGCACCCAGCTGCCCGGCCGGGCCGAGCGCACCGTGTTCGCCGTGGCACAATCTGCGCCATGAGCAATGCGTTCCCGCCCCCGCCGCCCCCGCCGTCATGGTCAGGCGGGTCCAGTTCCCCAGGGGCATCCCCGGCTGTCGCGCCCGTCAGCGTGGGGACGCGCGTGGCGGCGAGCCTGCTCGATGTGCTCCTCATGATCGTGACACTCGGAATCGGGTGGATCATCTGGGCGGTGGTGCTGCTGAAGCAGTCCACCTCGCCGGCCAAGAAGATGATGGGGCTCGTCATCGTGGACGTGAACACCGGCGCGCCGGCCACCATGACCCAGATGGTCCTCCGCGAGATCGTGGGCAAGTGGGTGCTGGGTTCCGTGACGGGGGTGGTGACCCTCGCGAGCTTCGTGATGCTCTTCGTGACCCCTAATCGCCAGGCGGTGTGGGACTACATCGGCACTTCCACGGTGGTCCGCCGGCCCTGAGACCCGTGTGCGGGTGGCCAGGACCCGACAAATTGGGGGTTGCGGGGCCCGTCCGGGCCATGGCAGACTCTCCCCCGTGAGCAGCGAGATCTGTGCCCTGACCGTCGAGGTAGTACTCGTCTAGGCGCACGCGTTCACATATTCACGCGTCCCAGACCACCCATTTTCGGGTGGTTTTTTCGTTTCCGGGGGCAATTTCGCCCCGTTTTGCCCATTCAATAGACACTCGCCCAGAAAGAACCAGGAGTACAGATGTCAGCGAAAGAGACACTGACCGGAGCAGAAGCACTGATCCGCTCCCTCGAATTGGAGAACGTGGAGGTCATGTTCGGCCTCCCCGGGGGCTGCATCCTGCCGGCCTATGACCCGCTGCTGAAGTCCAGCATCCGTCACGTCCTCGTGCGTCACGAGCAGGGTGCAGGTCACATGGCCCAGGGCTACGCCCACGTCACGGGCCGCCCGGGCGTGGCCATGGTGACGTCCGGCCCCGCCGCCACCAACATGGTGACCCCCCTCTGTGATGCGTTCATGGACTCGATCCCCATGGTCTGCATCACCGGCCAGGTCTCCACGAGCGCCATCGGCACCGACGCCTTCCAGGAGTGCGACACGGTGGGCATCACCCGCAGCGTCACCAAGCACAACGAGCTGATCATGCACCCCGACGACATCCCGCTCGCGGTGCGCCAGGCATTCCATATCGCCACCACCGGCCGTCCCGGCCCGGTATTGCTCGACCTGCCGAAGGACGTGCTGCAGAACACCATGACGTGGCACTGGCCGACCGACGAGGAGGTGCTGGAGTCACTGCCGGGCTACCGCCCGACGGTCAAGGGCCACCCGCGCATGATCAAGGAGGCCGCCAAGTTGCTGCTCTCCTCGGAGCGCCCCGTGCTGTACCTGGGCGGCGGCGTGCTGAAGGCGCGCGCGGCGGACGCGGTGCGCGAGCTCGCCGAGCTGCTGAAGACGCCGGTCGTCACCACTCTCATGGCGCGCGGCGCGTTCCCCGACGACCACGAGCTCTGCTACGGCATGCCGGGCATGCACGGCACGGCCACTGCCATCACCGCCATGCAGAAGGCCGACCTGCTGTGCGCTCTCGGTGCGCGCTTCGACGACCGTGTCACAGGCAAGGTCGCCACGTTCGCACCAGACGCAAGGATCATCCACGTCGATATCGACCCCGCCGAGCAGGGCAAGGTCCGCAAGCCGGACGTGCCGATCGTCGGCGACTGCCGGCTCATCGTGGAGGAGATCGTGAAGGCCGTGAAGGAGCTGCTCGCCGAGGGCACCGCCCAGGCCGACATCTCCCCGTGGCGCAGCCGCGTGAACGGCTGGAAGGAGCAGTTCCCGCTGACGTACGACGCGGCAGAGCCGGGTGCGCGCCTGAAGCCGCAGTTCTGCCTGGAGAAGCTGCGCGACGCGGCGCCGAAGGACACGATCCTCGTGGCGGGCGTCGGACAGCACCAGATGTGGGCCAGCCTCTTCTGGAACTTCACGAAGCCGTACACCTGGGTGAACTCGGGCGGGCTCGGCACCATGGGCTTCTCCGTGCCCGCCGCCATCGGCGCGAAGGCCGCGCGTCCCGAGGCCACGGTGTGGGCGATCGACGGCGACGGCTGCTTCCAGATGACCGCGCAGGAGCTCGTCACGGCGACCACCGAGGGCATCCACGTGAAGATCGCGATCCTGAACAACACCTACCTCGGCATGGTGCGCCAGTGGCAGGAGATGTTCTACGGCGAGCGGTACTCCGAGGTCGACCTGTCCGGCTGCCCCGACTTCGTGAAGTGGGCCGAGGCCATGGGCTGCGTCGGCATCCGCGTGGAGTCCCCCGAGGAGATCGACGCCGCCATCGAGAAGGCGAACAGCATCAACGACCGCAGCGTGGTCGTGGAGTTCCGCGTGGAGGAGTTCGAGAAGGTGTTTCCCATGGTCCCGGCCGGGGCGAGCAACGACGACGTGCTCCTGCACCCCACACAGGAGAACCGCAGGGAGTACCTCAAGTGACGATCAACGCGAACAACCCGTACGGCGACTCACGCAACCACCACATCCTCTCGGTGCTGGTGCAGAACAGGCCCGGCGTGCTCGCGCGCGTCGCCGGTCTCTTCGCGCGCCGCGGGTACAACATCTTCTCCCTGGCCGTCGCTCCCACGGAGGACGAGAACTACAGCCGCATCACGATCGTCGTCGACATCTCGGCGACGCCGCTCGAGCAGATCGTGAAGCAGCTGTTCAAGCTCATCGACGTGGTGCGCATCACCGAGCTCGACCCGAAGAAGTCGGTCGAGCGCGAGCTGATGGTGGCCACGGTGCGGGCAGACGGCGACAGCCGCGGCCAGGTGGTCGAGCTCGCGAACATCTTCGAGGCCAAGGTCCTCGCCGTCGGTCCCGACGCGATGACCGTGTCCCTGGACGGCAATCCCGAGAAACTCGACGATTTTGAGGAATTGCTGAAGGGCTATGGCATCGTGGAGAGCCAACGAACCGGGCGGGTGGCGCTGCCCAAACTGGACCGCGAGGCACGGCCCCGCGCACTCAAGGGAAAGGCAAGCTGATGGCAGCACAGATGTACTACGAGAAGGACGCGGACCCCGCGCTCATCCGCTCCAAGAAGGTCGCGATCATCGGGTACGGCTCGCAGGGCCACGCCCACGCGCTCAACCTGAAGGACTCCGGCGTGCAGGTTGTCGTGGGGCTCCGCGAGGGCTCGTCCTCGCGCGCCAAGGCCGAGGCCGCCGGCCTCACCGTGAAGACGATCGCCGAGGCCGCCAAGTGGGCCGACGTGGTCATGATGACCATGCCCGACACCGAGCAGAAGCAGACCTACACGGAGTCGATCAAGCGCTACATGAAGCCGGGCAAGGCGCTCGCCTTCGCGCACGGATTCAACATCCGCTTCAAGCGCATCCGTCCGCCGAAGGGCGTGGACGTCATCATGATCGCCCCGAAGGGCCCCGGCCACCTGGTGCGCCGCACGTACACCGAGGGCGGCGGCGTGCCGGCGCTCATCGCGGTGGAGCAGGACGCGACCGGCCAGGCGAAGGACCTCGCCCTCTCGTACGCCGAGGCCATCGGCGGCGCGCGCTCGGGCGTCATCGAGACCACCTTCACCGAGGAGACCGAGACCGATCTGTTCGGTGAGCAGGCCGTGCTCTGCGGCGGCGTCGCCGCCCTGGTGCAGGCCGGCTTCGAGACGCTCGTCGAGGCGGGCTACCAGCCGGAGATGGCGTACTTCGAGTGCCTCCACGAGGTGAAGCTGATCGTCGACCTCATGTACGAGGAGGGGATCACCGGCATGCGCTACTCGATCTCTGACACCGCCGAGTACGGCGACGTGACCCGCGGGCCGCGCGTCATCACGCCGGCCACGAAGAAGTCGATGCAGAAGATCCTGAAGGAGATCCAGTCGGGCAAGTTCGCCCGCGAGTGGATCAAGGAGTCCGAGTCCGGCCGTGCCAACTTCAACGCCCTCCGCGAGGCGGGCGCCAAGCACCCGATCGAGGAGGTCGGCAAGCGCCTCCGTGGCATGATGCCGTGGCTGTCGGCGGGCAAGAAGTCGGTCACCGAGGTCTCCGGCGGCTGAGCCGACGGCACCATCTGTTGCTAATTCCGACTTGGAGGGTCAGGAATTAGGTCGTAGGGTGTGAGTCCTATGAGCAATGCATCCTGGGGTTTCGAGACCCGCCAGATCCACGCCGGCCAGCAGCCCGACCCCACCACGGGTTCGCGTGCCGTCCCGATCTACCAGACCACGTCGTACCAGTTCCGTGACTCGACGCACGCCGCGAACCTGTTCGCGCTCGCCGAGATCGGCAACATCTACACCCGCCTGATGAATCCCACCACGGGAGTCCTCGAGGCGCGTCTGTCCGATCTCGAGGGTGGCACCGCGACTGCCGTCGGTCTCCCGGGTGCGCTCGTGGTGGCTTCCGGCCAGAGCGCCGAGACGCTCGGCATCCTGAACCTGGTGGAGGCCGGCGGGCACATCGTGGCGTCGCCCTCGCTGTACGGCGGCACCTACAACCTGCTGCACTACACCATGCCGAAGCTCGGCATCGAGGTCACCTTCGTGGACGACCCGCACGACCTCGGGCAGTGGAAGAGCGCCATCAAGGACAACACGAAGCTGTTCTTCGGCGAGGTGCTCGCGAACCCGAAGAACGACGTGTTCGACATCGAGGGCGTCGCCAAGGTCGCGCACGACCACGGCATCCCGCTCATGCTCGACAACACCGTCCCCACCCCGTACGGCATCCGCCCGATCGAGTGGGGCGCCGACTTCGTGGTGCACTCCGCCACGAAGTTCCTCGGCGGCCACGGCACGTCGATTGCCGGTGCGCTCATCGACGGCGGCAAGTTCGACTTCGGCGCGTCCGGCCGGTTCCCCAACTACACCGAGCCGGACCCCAGCTACCACGGTCTCGCGTACTGGCCGGCTCTCGGCCACGGTGCATTCATCATCAAGGCGCGCGTGCAGTTGCTTCGTGACCTCGGCATGTCGGCCAGCCCGTTCAACGCGTGGACGATTCTCCAGGGTGTGGAGACTCTCTCGCTTCGGATGGACCGCCACTGGTCGAACACCGACAAGGTCGTGGCGTTCCTGCAGAAGCAGGGCGCGGTTGAGTCGATCAACTACGCCGGTCTGCCCTCCAGCCCGTGGCACGACCGTGCCAAGAAGTACTTCGGCGGCAAGGGCTACGGCAGCGTCATCGCGTTCGTGGTGAAGGGCGGCCGCGAGGCGGGCCAGAAGTTCGCGGAGGCACTGCAGCTGCACAGCCACGTGGCGAACATCGGTGACGTCCGCTCGCTCGTGATCCACCCGGCGTCCACCACGCACAGCCAGCTCACCGAGGACGAGCAGCGCTCGGCCGGTGTGGAGCCGGGTCTCGTGCGTCTCTCGGTGGGCCTGGAGTCGGTCGAGGACATCGTGGCCGACCTCCAGCTGGGCTTCGACGCGATCAAGTAAGCGCCGCACCGGCGGCAACGGACTGCGTTCGTCTTCCCGAACGGCGCCGGGCAGGAGTATCTCTTCGTCCCCGTTCAGTCTTCAGGACCGTGCGGTGGGGGCTGGTATGTTGCGCCCATGAAGCGATTCCTTGGGGGAGTGGTCGCCTTGCTGGCGGCATCTTTGGTCGTGGCAGCACCTGCGGGGCCCGTCGGCGCTGCTGCGCTCACATACCCGACGCCGTTCAGTTATTTCCCTGTGTGCTCCACGGCGGACCAGGAGTTCTGCATCGAGAAGTTCGAGTTCACCCCCACGGGCGGGGCCAAGCAGGACCTCTCCTCGACGGCCGCGAGCAACCAGTTCACCAACCCGTTCCTCGAGGTGTTCGTCAGCCAGTCCTACACGGGTCCCTCCGGTGCCCCAAGCCAGGGTGGCGTCTTCCCGGCGCTCTCCATCAACTACCAGTACCTTCCCGGCGGCACGTGGAGCGGCGCGCGTCCCCCGACGCTCGACGGCATCCAAGACGGTGCGTACCGCACAGTCCTGCGCACGGGTGACTACGACCCGTCGTATCTCTTCCTGACCGGCAAGTACGACGCGTACTCGGTGACCAAGGGTGCAGACGGTTACTTCACCGTTGATCTGACCGCAAAGCCCACTCCCACTGCCGGTGTCGTGGAACTGAACGGCAGTCGCGCCGCGCTGGATGCCTGCGAGGCGGGCAACTGGGTGACCAATTGCCAGTCGAACTCGGCCTACCGGCGCTACATCCTCGCGTCCTTCATGATGTCGTCGGATTCGGCGCAGCGTGAACTGATGAGGGGCACGTGGGTGTCCACCAATGCGTCGATCTTCAGCCTCGGCCGGGTGGACCTGGTGGCCGGGGTCTTCGACGTGACGGCGAAGGGACCCCACTATGTGCCGACAGACTTCGGCGTGGCCGGTCTCACCCAGGAGAACGGACGCGAGCTCGCCCCGGCCTTCTTCGAGATGTACGTGACGCTGCCGTCCATCGCCAAGATGCTCAGTCAGGTGGCGGGCAAGGAGGTCACCGTCGAGATGGCCAAGCAGGCCATCGCCGACCCGTCCAAGGTCTTCGAGGGGACGATTGACGAGGCGACCGCAGGACAGATCACGGAGAAACTGCAGCAGCTCACGATGACGGTGGGGGATGCCGGTCTCCGGGTCAACTTCAACCTGACCCACTTCTCCGCCCCGAACCCCACGCTGAAGGTGCGCACTGCATCCGCCCAGCAGACGCTCACCACCCTTCTCGCAGGCTCGGCCGGCGGCGGCAGCACGAGCGGCGGATCAACCTCGGGGGGAACGACGACCGGTGGGTCCACCACTGCGGCTCCCGCGGGCAACAGCGTGAAGACCACAATCAAGGGCATCAAGGCCACGATCACCGTCACTCTCACCGCCAAGGGAACCTTCACCGTGTACCGCAAGGTGGGCACGAAGCTCACGGTCGTGAAGAAGGTGTCTGGCAGGAAGGGCACCAACACCGTGGTGACCGGCTACCTGAAGGGCTACTCCTACGTTGTCAAGGACGCGAAGGGCAAGACCATCGCGGTGCGCACCACGTCGGTGCGCTTCGCCCGTTTCTACTGACCGACCGCCCCGAGGGTCACTCTTCGTCCTGCTCGCGCAGGAACGCCTCCAGTTCCTCCGCTAGGTCGTCGCCTGACGGCATCATCCGCTCCGTCATCTGGTCGTGGCGGCGCTCCAGCATCGCGATGTAGCCGAGCGCCTGCGAGTCGTCCTCCACCGCCGCGTCGTGCAGCGACTGCCACCTGGCAATCTCCTCCTGCAGGTTCGAGTGGTCGGTGGGGATCCGCAGCACGTGCTGCAGGTGTTGCAGCAGTGCGGCGGCACTCTTCGGGTGCTGGGCATTCATGAGATAGTGTGGCACCCCCACCCGCAGGCTGACGTTGGGGATGTTCTCGCGGTCGAATGCCTCCAGCATCACGCCGGCCACGCCGGTGGGGCCCTGGTAGCGCGGCATGGAAAGCCCCAGACGCGCCGCGAGGTCAGTGTTCGTCGTCGACCCGACCACGAACGGCACACGCGTGTGCGGCACTTGTTCCGCCGCCGCGCCGAGCGAGACGACCAGTTCCACCCCCAGCCCCTTGATGACGTCCACGATGCAGCGGGTGAAGGTGGGCCACGAGAGATGTGGCTCGATCCCGTTCAGGACCACGATGTCGCGCGAGCCCTCCGGGTAGCGCACGACCGCGAATTCGTTCTCGGGCCAGCGCAGCTGCCGCTCGCCGTCCTCGTCGTTGTAGACCTCCGGGCGTGCCTGGGTGAAGTCAAAGAACGGGTCCGGGTCGATGTCCGCAACGATCGTGTGGTCGCGTTCTTTCAGCATCCAGTCGAGCGCGGAGGTGGCCACCCCGCCGATGTCGAACAGGCCCTGGAGGGCCACGAGGAGGACGGGGCTGCGCAGGGGGGCGATGTCGTCCCAGTAGCGCTCGAGAACCTCGTCGACGTCGATCGGCACGGGGACAACTCTACGGTCGTGTGGGGCGGTCAGGCACCGAGGTGCTCGACGACCGCATCGATGCAGCGCGTCAGCTGGGCAACGTCGGACGGCTCGATCGCCGGGAACATGCCGATGCGCAGCTGGTTGCGGCCGAGCTTGCGGTAGCTGTCCGTGTCCACAACGCCGTTCGCACGCAGGATGCGGCAGATCTCGTTGGCGTCAGTGCCCTCGATGTCGATCGTGCCGACGACATTCGAGCGCTGCGCCACGTCCTTCACGAACGGGGTCGCGAACGGCCTGGATTCTGC
This sequence comes from Actinomycetota bacterium, assembly GCA_046091825.1. GTDB lineage: Bacteria > Actinomycetota > Acidimicrobiia > Acidimicrobiales > Ilumatobacteraceae > UBA2093. The sequence continues at coordinate 39,089 of JBJTCK010000046.1, forward strand.
CCACGAGTACAGGATGCGCGCCGATTCAGCCGAGCGACCGGCGGCGAAGGGCAGCCCGCCGTTCTCGTTCATCCACGTCAGCTGGTCGTCGAACATGATGAGCGTGGCGAGGGCCGGCGTGTTGTAAGTCTGGTTGGCCACGCTGTTGTCGAGAGCGATTGACAAGTCGAGCGAGGCCGGCATCCAGCGCTTCGTCGCCTTGATGCGGCGGATGCGCTCGATGGCGGCGGGGGAGCAGGCCGCGAACCACAGCCCGCCGTCGCTCGCGAAGCACTTCTGCGGTGCGAAGTAGTAGACGTCCACCTCGGAGGGCCGCCAGGCAAGGCCACCGGCGGCCGACGTGGCGTCCACGACCACCAGTGCGTCGCTGGCCGGGCGGCGGGGTGTCAGCATCACGCCAGTGGAGGTCTCGTTGTGCGGGAACGCCACCACGTCGCACGAGGGGTCTGCCGTGAGCTCCGGGTGGGTGCCCGGTTCGCTGCTGACGACCACCGGGTCCGCCAGGTGCGGGGACGCTGCGCTCGCCTCGGCGAACTTGCCGCCGAACTCGCCGAACACCAGGTGCTGGCTGCGCTCCTGAATGAGGCCGAACGTGGCGACGTCCCAGAACACCGTGGAGCCGCCGTTGCCGAGGACGATCTCCCACCCGTCCGGCAGACCGAAGAGGTCGACCAGTCCCTCGCGCACGGAGCCCACGATGTTCTTCACCGGTGCCTGGCGGTGCGACGTTCCCATCACAGTCGTCGCACGCGTCACGAGTGCCTCGATCTGCTCGGGCCGCACCTTCGATGGGCCGCAACCGAAGCGCCCGTCGACGGGGAGAAGGCCGGGGGGAATCACGAAACCGTGTTGGTTCTTCTCGCTCACCCTGCAATCCTAATTGCCATGCCAGGTCCCTCCGAATTGCGCCGTGTTTCCGCCCGTCTGGGTGCCATCGCAGAGTCCGCCACACTCGCGGTCGACGCCAAGGCGAAGGCACTGAAGGCCCAGGGCCAGAACGTCATCGGCTTCGGTGCGGGCGAGCCCGACTTCCCGACCCCAGCGAACATCGTTGAGGCGGCGGTGAAGGCCGCCCAGGACCCGAAGAACCACCGCTACACGCCGGCTGCCGGCCTGCCCGAGCTGCGCGAGGCCATTGCCGCCAAGACCCTCCGGGACAGCAACTATGCGGTCACGGCCGACCAGGTGCTGGTGACGAACGGCGGCAAGCACGCCGTGTACGTGGCGTTCTGCGCCATGTGCGACCCGGGTGACGAGGTCATCCTGCCCGCCCCGTACTGGACCACATACCCGGAGGCGATCGAGCTGGCGGGCGGCAAGCCCGTCATCCTCGACACCGACGAGTCCACCGACTTCAAGGTGACCGTCGCACAACTGGACGCCGCGCTCACCCCGCGCACCAAGGCCCTCGTGTTCGTCTCGCCCAGCAATCCCACGGGCTCGGTGTACACGCCCGAGGAGACGAAGGCGATCGGCGAGTGGGCCGTGCACAACAAGGTGTGGGTCATCACCGACGAGATCTACGAGCACCTCACGTTCGGCGGGCACACCTTCGCCTCCATGCCCTCGCTCGTCCCCGAGCTCGCTGGCCAGTGCCTGGTGCTGAACGGTGTGGCCAAGACGTACGCGATGACCGGCTGGCGCGTCGGCTGGATGATCGGGCCGAAGGACGTCATGAAGGCCGCCGTCAACTTCCAGTCGCACACCACCTCAAACGTGGCCAACGTGTCGCAGATGGCGGCACTGGCCGCCGTCAGCGGCGACCTCACCGCGGTCGCCGAGATGCGCTCGGCGTTCGAGCGGCGCGGCCAGAAGATGTGGAAGATGCTCAGTTCCATCCCGGGCGTCACGTGCATGGAGCCCCAGGGTGCGTTCTACTGCTACCCGAACTTCTCGAACCTCCTCGACCGCGACATCCGCGGCAAGCGCGCCGCGAGCACGCTGGAGCTCGCCGATCTCATCCTCTCCGAGGCGCAGGTGGCCATCGTGCCGGGCGAGGCCTTCGGCAGCCCCGGCTTCGCGCGGTTCTCGTTCGCCCTCGGCGATGATGACCTCGCCGAAGGTGTGCAGCGCATCATCGACCTCGTCTCCTGACCCCCGTTCCCGCGGGCGGCGCGGTCTGCCTCCGTTGCTCCCGCACTCTGCTACGGTGACCTCCGCACGCCGGCAACGGTGTGCAGCACAGAACCCAGCGAAGTCCGGTGAGATCCCGGCACTGTCCCGCAACGGTGATGTGGATGCGCAAGCCGGC
>JBJTCK010000047.1:0-9986 GCA_046091825.1 Actinomycetota bacterium
CCGCGGGAGGGGCGTGCGGCCGTTGCCCTCCTGCTGGTTCTGGCCGGGGCCGCCGCTGTTGCGCGGCTTCAGCCCCTTGAAAGGCTGGCGCGGCGGGGTGTTTCGTGGGGGCGGCGGCGGGGGAGGCAGGTCGCTCATGGCGTCATGCTACGGCGCAGGTGCCCCCAAGTTTCCTGCGGGACGGTGTGCCAATCATCCCGTCCGCAGCACCGGGGCGGGGGCCTGCGCACGGTGCCCGATGCTTGATTTCCGTGTGTCGGTACTCCTGTGTCGGTATCCCCGCGTCGACAGCCACCCGCCATTACCTTTTGCCCCCATGGCACGTCACTGCTCCCGCCAGGGCTGCGTCCACCCGGCTGCGGTGACGCTGACCTACCAGTACGCACGGTGCCTCGTGTGGCTGGACGACCTGACGGCAGAACGGGACCCGCACGCCTACGACCTGTGCACGGTCCATGCCGACCGCACGAAGCCCCCGTCCGGGTGGCACCTGGAGGACCGCCGTCACCGCTTCCACGCGTACGACTCCGGTCGTCTTGCCGGCTGAGCCGGTCATGGAGTCCGTCCCCAATTTCCCTGCGCTGAACGCACGCACGTCGGTCAGTTACTGGTTCGGGGCATTCCTGCTGGGGAACATCGCCGCGCTCGTTGCCGTCCTTGCTGTCTGGCGCCCGGAGGACGCGGGGGATCCCGTGCCGATGCGTGCCACCGCGGTGTCCGCGGTCGCGATGTGGTCGGTGTTCCTGTTGTTCCTGCGCATGCTCACGCGCGGCGTGGGGTCGGGCAGCTGGCGGCACGACTACGGCCTGGCGTTCCGCCCCGTCGACGTGCCGCTCGGGCTGCTGCTCGGTGTGGCGGGCCAGTTCGTCCTCGCGCCGCTCGTGAACCTGCCCCTCACCTGGTTGTTCCCTGACCTCTTCGATGCCGAGGAGATCGAGCGGCGGGCGAGGGAACTGTCCGACTCCGCCACCGGGGTGTGGGTCATCGTGCTCGTCCTCATCGTCGTGGTGGCCGCGCCGGTCGTCGAGGAACTCATGTACCGCGGGCTCCTCCAGCAGGGCCTGGCCAACTCGCTCGGGGCCACCAAGGCGTGGCTGATCGCCGCGGTGGTCTTCGGTGCGGTGCACCTGCAGCCCGTCGAGTTCCCGGGTCTATTCGCGTTCGCCCTGCTGCTCGGGCATGTCTACCGCAGGACCGGCCGGCTCGGCATGTGCATCACCACCCACATGGCGTTCAACGCATGCGGGCTGCTTGTCGTCAGCCTCCTGAACTGAGTGGGTGGACCGATGGATGATGACCGCGACGATGGACCTGCCGGCGGGGATGCTGGAATGGGGGGCGTGACCGAAGTGACCGACGCCGACGCGCGCCCCGGCGGGAACGCACCGGTGGCGGCGGAATCGGAGTGGTCCCTCACCACGAAGGCGATGATCACCACGGCAATCGTGCTGGGCGCGACGCTCATGGTCCTCGCCACCATGCAGCCGCAGTTGATCTTCCGCGACAACACGCCCACGGGCGGGGACATGGGGGCGCACGTGTGGGGCCCTGCGTTCCTGCGTGACGTGCTGCTGCCGGGGTTCCGGCTGACCGGCTGGAGCATGGACTGGTACGCGGGCTTCCCGATGTACCGCTTCTACATGGTCCTGCCCGCGCTCCTCACCGTCCTCCTCGACGTGTTCCTGCCCTACGGCATCGCGTTCAAGATCACCGCAGTGTGCGGGCTGGTCGCGTTCCCCGCGGCCGCGTGGTTCATGGGCCGTGTCGCCCGCCTCCCGTACCCGTTGCCGGAGCTTCTCGCGGTCGCCGCGGTGTTCTTCATGTACGACGAGAGCTTCACGATCTACGGGGGGAACATCGCCTCCACGATGGCGGGGGAGTACTCGTTCTCCATCGCGCTCACGCTGGCGCTTGTCGGGTTCGGGCTCCTCGCGCGCGGGCTCGACGACGGCTCGCACAGGGCCGCCGCGGCAGTCGCGATCGCGCTGTCGGCACTGAGTCACGGCATCGTCCTCATCTTCGTGTTCGGCGGTGCCGCGCTCATGGTGCTCATGCGCCGTGACAGGCAGCGCCTCCGGTTCGGGTTCGCCACGATCGGCACTGCGGTGCTGCTGTCGGCCTTCTGGGTGGTCCCCTTCCTCGGCGGCCACTCGTTCATGACGGACATGAAGTACGAGCCGCGGCCGAGCGGGGCGAACGACTCCCTCTGGGCGATGTTCTTCCCGCTCGCCACCGTGTTCGACGTGCTCCTCGTGCTGCTCGCCCTGGCCGGCTTCGCCGGCTCGGTTGTGCGGCGGCGTTTCTTCGGCGTCTGGCTGGGGGTCTACAGCATCATCCTCATGTTCGCGGTCAACATCGCCCAGCGGAGCCTCCCCGTCATCGGCCTCCTCTGGAACCCGCGCATCCTTCCGTTCGTCTACCTGCTGCGCTACATGCTCGCGATGATCGGCGTGATGGAGGTCATCCTCTTCCTCGCCCGTTCCGTGGCACTGCAGCGCCGCCCCGGGGTCATCCCCGCGCCGCCGGGTCTGCGCACGTTCAACTCGATCGCCGCAGTGACGGCACTCTTCTGTCTGGTCGTGATGGGGGTGCGCTACCAGAGCCTCCCCGGCGCGCGACTGGAGGCGACCGCCGCCGGCACGAGCTACGTGTGGGGCCCGCTCAAGTTCCCCTCGGCCCGTGCGTTCAGCGACGGCTGGGCCAGGTGGAACTTCAGTGGCTACGAGGGCAAGAGCGCGTACGGCGAGTACCACGGCATCGTGCAGACCATGCAACGGCTCGGCGATGACCCTGACCATGGGTGCGGCCGCGCCCTGTGGGAGAACAACGGCGAACTGAACAAGTACGGCACCACGATGGGGCTCATGCTCCTGCCGTTCTGGACCGCCGGGTGCATCGGCTCCATGGAGGGCCTCTACTTCGAGGCGGCCGGGAGCACGCCGTACCACTTCGTGTCCGCCGCTGCTCTCTCCAAACAGAGCAGCAACCCGGTGCGCGAGCTGCGCTACGACAACAACGACCCCGTCCGCGGCGTCAGGTACATGCGCGCGATGGGCATCCGCTATTACATGGCCTTCACCCCCGAGGCGGTGGACAAGGCAAAGACCGTCCCCGAACTGGTCGAGGTCGCGACGTCCGGTCCGTGGCACGTCTACGAGATCGTCGACACCACGCTCGTGGAGCCACTCGATGTGCGCCCGGTCGTGGTGAACCCGCGCCCGGGTGACCAGCGCGAGCGCTGGCTGGAGGTCGGGATGTCGTGGTTCCAGCATGCGGACGAGTGGGCCGCCCTGCCGGTGGCCGACGGACCGGACGACTGGCAGCGCATTGATGCCGAGGTCGATGCCGCCAGGCAGGTCGGCCAGCCGGGCGAGCCCGGGAGACAGGTCGACATCGTGCGTCCCGCACAGGCGATCGACGAACAGCAACTGCCCCGGGTCAACGTGAGCGACGTGCGCATCGAGCAGGAGAGGATCTCGTTCACCGTTGACAAGGTCGGCGTGCCCGTGCTCGTGAAGGTCAGCTATTTCCCGAACTGGAAGGCGAAGGGCGCGTCCGGCATCCACCGGGCCGCGCCCAACATGATGGTCGTGGTGCCGACCTCCGAGAAGGTGGAACTTTCGTACCGTTCCTCCGGTCTCGACCGCTCCAGCTACCTGCTCACGTTCGTCGGCATCGCGCTGACGGTGATGTTCGCCCGCAGGAGGTTCCGCTACGGGACGGCCATGCCGGCCAGGCGTTCCGTGATCGACGACGACACCGAGAACGGCGTGCAGGACGGTGCGCCGACGGACGCAGAGCACGAAGGCGGGGCGGGGATAGCCTCCGAGGACAATGACCACTGACCCCCGAGTCCTCGACGCAATCGTCAAGGCCTACGACGTGCGGGGGACCACCCCCGACCAGATGAACGAGGACGTCGCCCGTGCCCTCGGCACGGCCTTCGCGGTCTTCACCGGCGCCCCGTCGATCGTGGTGGCACGCGACATGCGGCTGACCGGCGAGTCGCTCGTCGCGGCGTTCGCCGACGGCGCGGTCTCGCAGGGTGCGTCAATCATCGACCTCGGCCTGGCCAGCACCGACATGGTCTATTTCGCCGCGGGCACGCTCGACATGCCCGGCGCGATGTTCACCGCGTCGCACAATCCCGCCCAGTACAACGGCATCAAGTTCTGCCTGTCTGGTGCGCGCCCCGTGGGCATCGACACCGGTCTCGGCGAGATACGTGACACCGCGAAGCGGGTGCTCGCCGGTTCGGGCCCCGCTCCCGCCGCGGCACGCGGCACCGTCTCACGGCGGGACATGCTCGAGCAGTTCGCCGACCACGTGGTGTCCTTCGTCGACACCAGCCGGCTTGCGCCGATGAAGGTCGTGGCCGACACCGCCAACGGCATGGGCGGTCTCATCGTGCCCGTCGTCTTCGCGCGGCTCCCGATGGTCGAGCTCGAGGTCATGTACCCGGAGCTCGACGGCAGCTTCCCGAACCACCCGGCCGACCCGATCCAGCCGGCGACCCAGAGGGACCTCCAGGCGCGTGTGGTCGGGGGCGGCTTCGACATCGGGCTCGCGTTCGACGGCGACGCGGACCGCGTGTTCGTGGTGGACGAGACGGGCCGCGGTCTCAGCGGCTCCACGACCACGGCCATCCTCGCCGCGGCCGTGCTGCGCACCCACCCCGGTGCGACCATCCTCCACAACCTCATCTGCTCGCGGTCGGTGCCCGAGATCATCCGCGAGAACGGGGGAACCCCGGTGCGCACCAGGGTCGGCCACTCGAACATCAAGCAGGTGATGGCCGAGACCGGTGCCGTGTTCGGCGGCGAGCACTCGGCCCACTACTACTTCCTCGACAACTTCCGTGCCGACAGCGGCATCATCGCCTCCATGCTCGTCCTCGCGGAGATGTCCCGTGCCGGCGTGCCGCTCTCGCAGTTGCGCGCGCCGTTCGAGCGGTACGAGGCGAGCGGCGAGATCAACACCGAGGTGACGGACACGGACCGCGTGATCGACGGGGTCGCCGCCAGGTACGCCGGCCACCCGCAGGACCGCATGGACGGTCTCACTGTCGACTGCGGCGACTGGTGGTTCAACCTTCGCCCCTCCAACACCGAGCCCCTCCTGCGCCTCAACCTGGAGGCGCCCACCCGCGGGGAGTGCGACGACAGGGTCGCCGAGCTCCTCACACTCATCACGTCCGCATAAGGAGCATCCATGGCCGTCGACCCCGCACTTCTCTCGATCCTCGCCTGCCCGGAGGACAAAGGCCCGCTGTGGTACCTGGAGGACGAGTCCTTCCTGTACAACCCGCGCCTGCGGCGCAGGTACCCGGTGCGCGACGACATCGCGGTCATGCTCGTCGCGGAGTCGGCCACGGTGGACGAGGCGGAGCACAGCCGCATCATGGCCCTCATCTCCGCCCGCGGCCTGAAAGCGACGTTCGGCGGCTGAAACCGTTGTAGAGTCATCAGCCGATTCGGCTGAATTGACCGGTGCCAGTGGGCCCCAGCCATGGATCGCTCTCATCACCGTCCCCCCGGGGACCCTCCCCAAGGAGTTGCCATGCCCACACTCGGTAAGCACGATTTCCGCGTCGCCGACCTCAGCCTCGCCCCGTTCGGCCGCAAGGAGATCCACCTGGCCGAGCACGAGATGCCCGGCCTGCGCTGGCTGCGCAAGGAGTTCGGTGCGTCGAAGCCGCTCGCCGGCGCGCGCATCTCGGGCTCGCTGCACATGACCATCCAGACGGCCGTCCTCATCGAGACGCTCGTGGAGCTCGGCGCCGAGGTGCGCTGGGCGTCCTGCAACATCTTCTCCACCCAGGACCACGCGGCGGCGGCAGTCGTCGTCGGCCCGCATGGCACCGCCGACGACCCGCAGGGCGTGCCGGTGTTCGCATGGAAGGGCGAGACGCTCGAGGAGTACTGGTGGTGCACCGAGCAGATGATGACGTGGCCCGACGGCGGCCACTGCAACATGATCCTCGACGACGGCGGCGACGCGACGCTGCTGGTGCACAAGGGCGCCGAGTTCGAGCGCAAGGGCGAGGTGCCGGACCCGACGAGTGCGTCGAACCCGGAGCTCGCCATCGTGCTCGGGCTGCTGCAGAAGTCGCTGCGCAACGAGCCGACCAAGTGGTCGGACATGGCCCAGCATATCAAGGGTGTCACCGAGGAGACCACCACCGGCGTGAAGCGTCTGTACAAGATGGCGAAGGACGGCGAGCTGCTGTTCCCGGCCATCAACGTGAACGACTCCGTCACCAAGAGCAAGTTCGACAACCTCTACGGCTGCCGCCACTCGTTGATTGACGCGCTCAACCGCGCCACCGACGTCATGATTGCCGGCAAGCTCGCCGTGGTCTGCGGCTACGGCGACGTCGGCAAGGGGTGTGCACAGTCGCTGCGCGGCCAGGGTGCCCGCGTGATCGTCACCGAGATCGACCCGATCAACGCCCTGCAGGCCGCGATGGAGGGCTACGAGGTGAACACGCTGGAATCCGCGCTCGGCGATGCCGACATCTTCGTCACCGCCACGGGCAACGAGGCGATCATCACCGCCGAGCACATGGACAAGATGAAGCACAACGCGATTGTCTGCAACATCGGCCACTTCGACAACGAGATCGACATGGCAGGCCTGGCGCGCAGCAAGGCCACCCGTGACGAGCTGAAGCCGGGCACCGACCTGTGGACGTTCCCCGACGGCCACGCCGTGATCGTGCTGGCGGAGGGACGCCTCGTGAACCTCGGGTGCGCCACCGGCCACCCGAGCTTCGTGATGAGCTGCTCGTTCTCGAACCAGGTCATCGCCCAGATCGAGCTGTTCAACAACCTGGAGAACTACCCGACCGGGGTGTACGTGCTGCCGAAGCACCTCGACGAGAAGGTCGCCCGGGCGCACCTTGACGCGCTCGGCGTGAAGCTCACCAAGCTGACCGACGAGCAGGCCGAGTACCTCGACCTCGACCCGTCGGGCCCGTTCAAGCCGGAGCACTACCGCTACTGAGCCCGTGCCGCCGAGGCGCGTGCGCACCGGCGGAACGTCAGGCCTCGAGCGCCTCGCCCTCCGCGGCGAGGCGCTCGCGCTCGCTCATCCTGAAGAGACGCAGGGTCACCTGCACCATCGGCCCGATGCCGAGCGCGAACACGAACGTCCCGACCCCCAGGGTCCCGCCGAGGATGACGCCCACGACGAGCACGGTGATCTCCACGAGCGTGCGTGACATCCTGATGCTCGTGCCGAACCGCTGGTTGAGGCCGAGCATCAGGCCGTCGCGCGGGCCGCTGCCGAGCTGCGCGCCGATGTAGAGGCCCGACCCCGCCGCGATCGAGCACATCCCGAGCACGACGTAGAGGATGCGCAGGGCCATGGTGCCGGTCTCGGGGATGAGGTCCGAGGCGACGTTCTCCACCAGCCCGATCTGCACGGCATTCATGAGCGTGCCGAGACCCGGCCGGATCCGCAGCGGGATCCACAGGAGCAGCACGAAGAACGAGACGACGATGATGTTTGTGCCGAGTGGCCAGCCCGTGATCTTCTCGATGCCCTGGTGGAACACGTCCCACGGCGGCACCCCCACCTCGCTCCTCACGAAGAATGCGATGCCCGTTCCGAAACCCGTGAGCCCCAGCGCACATCTGGCGAAGCGCTCGGGGAACCGTTCCCTGAGCGGGGGATGAAGGGCAGGTGGCCCGGGGGGCGCAGGAGACATGGTCACACACCGTACTGAGACCTTCACCGTGGCCGGGGGAGGATTAGCGGACCTGCACGTCCGGTCTGCCTCGCTCTTCGAGGGCCGCACGCGTGACGCGGTCATCGGGCTGAAGTACCGGAACGAGCGCCGCAACGCTCTCGAACTTGCCCGGCTCCTCGTGCCCCTGGTCGGCGGGGAGGCGGACGTGCTCGCATGGGTCCCCACGGCGGAGGTGCGCCGGCGCGAGAGGGGCATCGACCACGCGGAGTTGATCGCCCGCCACCTCGGCGCGATCACCGGACTGCGGGCGGCGCGGCTGCTCCGTCGCATGGGTGCCGGCCAGCAGACGGGTGCCGCGCGGGCGTCGCGGCTCGCGGGGCCGCGGTTCGTTGCTCACCGGAGGTGCGCCGGTCGCAGCATCGTCCTGGTCGACGACGTCGTGACGACCGGGTCCACGCTGCGGTCCGCGGCGGGTGCGCTCCTCGCGGCGGGAGCAGCATCAGTGTCGGCGGTGACGGTCGCGGCCGTCGAGTGAAGTAATTTTTCTCCATGGCCAGCAGCGGGGCGGCAACAGCCGGGGACATGACGCCGGCGGAACGGATCCTCGAGCGTGCCATCGAGGTCATCGAGGCCGGCGGCGAGGTGGCCATCCGAACCAACACGATCGCCGAGGAGTGCGGTGTCACGGCGCCGATCCTCTACCGCGCGTACACGAACCGCGAGGGGCTGGTGGTGACGGCCCAGGCCGAGCGGTACCGGCGCGCGAGCGCAGCCGCGATGGACTTCCTTCTGGACCGGATCGGCCGGGCGACGGGCAGGGACGAGCTGCGGGCGAACATTGCCGAGACGATGGACTTCATCATGTCCCCCGACCGGGCGCGCAACCGCAGGCTGCGGTCCGAGGTCATCGGCTCGGCCGTCTCGCGTCCCGGACTGGCCGCGGAGGTCAGCCGGATCGACCGCGAGTACTCAGTGGCCATCGCATCTGCCTACGCGCCGGCAATCGAACGCGGGTGGATCCCCGCCGGGACGGACCTCGCCGCAGTCGCACTGTGGATCCAGGGCATGGTGAACGGACGCACGCAGATCGAGTTCGGCGCCGACGATGACGTCGCGCGGGCCTGGAACGACCTCACGAGGTCGGCGGTGCTCCGCGCGATCTTCGGGGACTGAGCCTCCCGGGGTCAGGCAAGACCCGCGAGGGACTGGTCCTCCTCCACGAGGATGCCGTGCATCCCCACGGCACCCGCGCCGTCGACGTTGGCCTGCAGGTCGTCGAGGAACGCGGTGCGGGATGGCTCGGCCCCCAGCCGTTCCATCGTGAGGCGGTAGATGGCGGGGTTGGGCTTGCGCATGGCGACCTCGTGGCTGTCGACGACGGTGTCGAACACCGATGTGAAGTCCATCAACGGCCACCACCACTCGCGGAACTCCCGCACGTTGTTGGTGAGGATGCCGATGCGGAGACCTCCGTCCTTCAGTTCGTGGACGAGGTCCACCATCGGCTGGCTGAGGGAGAAACTGAACGCAGCACCGTTGGCCGGCGGGTCGGCGGGCACGGTCGCCACGATCCCGGCCTCGTCGAGCATCCTCTTCGTGATCGCACGGCACTCGGCGAGAGTGATCTCGCCGCGCTCGACGCGGTGCCACTGGTGGTCCGTGTCGAGGTGGTGCGGCCCCATCACGATCTCGGCCACGACCTTCGGGTCGTGGTCCGGGTACCGCCGTGTGAAGTCCCGCGGGCCCCCGTTCGCCATGATGACCCCGCCCAGGTCGAAAATCACCGTGTCCACCGTGCGTCCTGTTGCCATCGCGTCAGTCTTGCCTGCCCCGCGCCGCCGCACGAAGGCGGCTCCCAACTCCTCACAGGTAGGCTGGGAAACCGCATGTCCCTCCTCGACAAAGTCCTCCGTGCCGGCGACGGCAAGCGGGTGAAGGCCCTCCAGGGTCTCGTCCCGGACGTCAACTCCCTGGAGGCCGAGTTCCGAGCCCTCTCCGACCAGGCCCTGCAGGCCAAGACCGCGGAGTTCCGCGGCCGCTTGGCAAACGGCGCGGACCTCGATGACCTGCTCGTGGAGGCGTTCGCCACGGTCAGGGAGGCCGCCAGCCGCGTGATCGGCCAGCGCCACTTCGACGTGCACGCCCTTGCCGGAGAGCCCGTTGAGGTACGCGGGGAGGGTGGACACGAGGGTCTTTCCCTCGCCAGTCTTCATCTCGGCAACCCAGCCGAAATGGAGGGCGGCGCCGCCCATGACCTGCACGTCGAAGTGGCGCTGGCCGATCACGCGGCTGG
>JBJTCK010000048.1:0-4242 GCA_046091825.1 Actinomycetota bacterium
CGTCACGCAGCAAGATGACCGCACCTCGCTACCAGAACATCGAGGCGGGACTCGTCACGTTGTTCACCTCCCCCGATGCTTCCGTCGTCGTGCGGCTCATCGCTGGCGACATCGGGACCTTCCACGGCCCGGGTTCCACTCACACCCCGATCACCGTTGCGCATGCCTCGATCCCCGCGGGTTCGCAGCTGGTGCTCCCGTGGCGGCGGGACAACAACGCACTCGTGTACGTGCTGTCGGGCCACGGGTCCGTCGGCGCGTCACGTGCGCGGATCGGCAAGGGCCAGACCGCCGTGTTCGGCGCAGGTGACACGGTCACCATCAGCGGCGAGGGCGGTGACGACGAGCGCTCCGGGATGATGGAGGTCATCGTGCTCGGCGGGCAGCCCATCGGCGAGCCGGTCGCCCACTACGGCCCGTTCGTGATGAACACGCGCGAGGAACTGGTGCAGGCGGTGGAGGACTTCCAGAGCGGGAGGTTCGGCCGCATCCCGGCGGATGCGCTCAGGCCGTTCCGTCGCTGACGCTCACGCGTCGGTGTCGATGCAGAAGTAGACGTTCTCGCGGAACACCGTGCCGTCGGTCTCCGGCGGGCAGTACTCCTGCGCGCCCGCACGGCCCACGATGCGGCCCGAGTGCTGGTGCTCGCAGCGCACGGGGACGACCGTCTGATCGCCGACCAGGCAGTTGCCCACGTACCAGCCGGCAGGCGGCTGAACGGCCGTGGAGACAGAGGGGCTCCGGGCAGGTGCCGGCGAACCAATGTCGTTCAGCACGATCAGCCCGGCAATGAACGCGATCGACAGCAGGATCCATGTGACCGGCTTGCGGAACAGCCATCCCCCGGGGATGCGTGCGGGAACGTACTGGGGCACGCCTGCCGCATTGGTCTGCACCGGACGACCGGCAGGCTCCGGGCCGGGACGGGAGGGGTCGAACCGTTCCCTCATCCCCTCCAGGTCGGTGCGCAGTGCCTGGTAGGCGGCATTGACACGGGCGGTCTCCTCGGTGAGGCGCGCGCGGGTGTCTGCTGACGCGTGCGGCGCGGCATCAGGGTGGAGCCGCTTGATCGTCTCCCGCCACGCCTCGTACACCTGCGGGGCCGTCGCCGAGTACGGCACGCCGAGGGTGCGGAACGGGTCTGGTCCGGGGGTGGTCACGCCGACACGCTACGGCGCGGCGGACCCCGCCATTCAGGCGGCGTGCTGTCTGTCCCTGCCCGGCTGGAACACCGAGACTGCGGCAGCGGCGAGCGCAAAGACGATTGCCACCTTCCAGCCGTTGCGGAACCCCTCGATCCCCTCTGTGCGCGACTGCACCGTGACCACGAGTGCCACACCGATGGCAGCACCGACCTGGCGGAACGTGTTGTTGATCGCACCTCCCAGGGCAAAGCGCTCCTGGGGCAAGCGCAGCACGGTGCACGCCGACAGTGCGGGGAACGTGGAGCCGAGACCGATCCCCAGGAAGAACATGAGCGGCAGGAACGGGAACCACGGTGTTGGCTCGACGTGGAGGAACAGCACGGAACCCATCACCGTGGCGGACATGATCATCGGCCCCGCGATGAGCAGCCTGCGGTAGCCGATGGTGGCCATCCTGCGCCCGACGATCATCGAGGTGACCGCAACCGTGACGGGCGAGAGGACGGAGAACCATCCCGCCTTGTTGGCACTGAACTGCCAGATCGTGCGCTGGAACAGCACATTGTTCAGGATGTTGCCGCTGAACGCGGCCCCGGAGAGCATCGTGGAGACGTTCGCGAGCGTGAACGTGCGCTCACGGAAGAGCACGGCCGGCAGGAGCGGGTCTGTGTGGGTGCGGGACCGCCAGACCACAACGGCACCAAACACGGCGGCCACCAGGAAGAGCTGCAGCACGGAACTGTCGCCCCAGCCCTCCGTTTCCGACCGGGAGATCGCCCACACCAGCGAGCCGACTGCGGCCGTGAACACCACTGCGGAGGGGATGTCGGGGATGGCCCCTTTGCCCCTTGCGGTCTCCGTGGTGTTCCTCACGGCGAGCGCGATTGTCACGATGCAGATCGGCACGTTGATCCAGAAGGCGGACCGCCAGCCGAAGGCCGACACGAAGAACGCACCCAGTGTCGGTCCGGACGCAACCCCGAGCGCACCGATGGAGCCGTTCCAGGCCATCACCTGGCCGCGCTTCTCGGGCGGGAAGGCGGCAAGAAGCAGACCTGTGGATGCAGGCGTCATCATCGCCCCGCCTATCCCCTGCACGGCGCGTCCGAGGATGAGCACCCCCATGCTCGGTGCGACTGCGCAGAGCAACGACCCGCCGAAGAACAAGGTGGTCCCCTGGATGAAGAACCGGCGCCGCCCGATCTGGTCGGCGAGCCTGCCGGACACCACGAGGAGCGAGCCGAACAGGATGGAGTAGGCGGTGACGACCCATGCAACCGTGGACTTGGGGGTGCCGTCGAAGTCCTTCCCGATCTCGTAGAAGGCCACGTTGACGATCGACATGTCCAGCGTGGAGATGTAGGTCGCGATGGCGCACACGGTGAACGTGGCCCACGGCGACCGGGTTACCGGCGCAGTGGTCGTGGTCATGGTTTCCCCCTTTGATACAGAAACTGTATCATCGAGTTGCATGGCGCGCAGAACCGAAGCCGCGGACACCGGTGACCGGAAGTCCTACGAACAGTTCTGCCCCATCGCCCGTGCACTCGACATCGTGGGTGACCGCTGGACGCTCCTAATCCTTCGCGACGTGTCACTGCACGGACCGCGCCGCTTCGTCGACCTGCGGGAAGGACTGGAGGGCGTCCCGCCGACGTTGCTGAGCAGCCGGCTGAAGAGCCTCGTCGCGGACGGAATCCTCGAACGAACCGCCGGACCGGGCCGGACGGTCAGTTACGGGTTCACCCCCCGCGGCCGTGAGATCCGGCCCGTCCTCGCGGCTCTGCGCGACTTCGGCGCACCGTTGATGCCGGCGGGCTGGGAGAAGAAGATGCCGCCCCAGGTGTTCGGGCGCCGGTAAAGCAGACGACCCGGCCGGAGCCGGGTCGCGTGGCGGAAGAGGTGGGATTTGAACCCACGGTGGCTTGCACCACAACGGTTTTCGAGACCGTCCTATTCGGCCGCTCTAGCACCCTTCCGTCATTGAACGCTATCGGCGAAACGACCGCCCGCCAAGCGACGGACAGCGGTCAGGACCGCTTGTCTGCGAAGAAGTCGGTGAGAAGCGCGGAGCACTCGGCCGCGAGGACACCGTGGAATGTGGGCGGGTTGTGGTTGAGTCGGGGGTCCGTCACCACGCTGTAGAGGCTCGCCGTCGCACCGGCCTTCAGGTCCGCTGCCCCGTACACGAGGGTGCCGATCCGCGCGTTCAGCAACGCACCCGCGCACATGAGGCACGGCTCCAGGGTGACGACCAGCGTGCAGTCATCGAGTCGCCAGCTGCCGGTCACCGCGGCGGCATCGCGCAGGGCGAGCACCTCGGCGTGCGCCGTGGGGTCGCCAAGATTCTCCCGCTCGTTGTGACGGGCCGCGATGATCCTTCCGTCGCGCACCACGACCGCGCCCACGGGCACGTCGCCGTGCACGAGCGCGGCACGTGCCTGCTCCAGGGCCGCCTGCATGGCTTGCGCATGTTCCATGGCGGAGTGGGTGGGATTTGAACCCACGGACCCGTGAAGGTCACAGCATTTCCAGTGCTGCCGATTCGGCCGCTCTCGCACCACTCCAGGTGACACCGGGCTGGCCGCCGTCACAAGTCCGCAAGGCTATCTGCCCTGTATCGTTTCCCTGTCCGCCGCGTGCGTTGTGTGGTGGCGGTCGGGTCCTGTGCGACGGGTGCCCGTGAATCAGGTCAGGTCCGGAAGGAAGCAGCCTTCAGCGGAAACATTCGTGTGCTGCAGATCGCCTGGCCGCTGCCACAGAGCGCACCCGGCAGGTGAGCTCAGCGGCCGACCATCGCTCGCTCGGCGCGCTCCACCAAGTCGGTCATTCCCAGTTCCGCTGCCAGCTTCTGCAGTCCGGCCGCGGGGCCGCGCCACTCCCAGTCGTCCACCGTGCCGATGGGAAGGTCCTCGGACACGTCCGTGACGACCGTCGCGATGGTCTTGAAGAGCAGAGCGTCCCCACGGTCGGCGCGCAGGGTCGAGGCGAGCTTCGCCGCGCCGCGCACGGTCACCCCGTCGGCCGCCCATCTCGACTCGTCATCAGGCACTGCCTCGATGTGGCCGTAGACCGCGAGAACGGCTGACGCGCTCTT
>JBJTCK010000049.1:0-5733 GCA_046091825.1 Actinomycetota bacterium
CGGGGTGTGCATCATCTCCCACGGCTCCAGCAGCGCGCGGGCGATGGTGAACGGCATCAAGGTCGCACAGGAAATGGTGGAGACCGGGATGGTGGGCGCGATCCGCGACGCCATCGCCGCGACCGCCGCCGAGTAGGAGAATGGACTTCACCATGGCATCCATCGAAAGGTCACAAGTGACGAGGACGGTCGCCGCGCATCTCGCGGAGATCATCGAGACCGACGCATCGGGGATCACCGAGGGGCAGTCGTTCGTGGAGGATCTCGGTGCGGACTCGATCGCTCTGATCGAACTGGTCGACGCACTGGAGCAGGAGTTCTCGGCGACTCTCGAGGGGTTCTCGTTCGACGACGAGGAGCTCGCCCAGCTGAAGACCGTGAAGGACGCCGTCGACTACGTCATGCGCGCCCACGGCGCCTGAGCCCCACGGGACCGGACACATGGACAGACCGGCCGAGCCGGACCTCCGGGCGCTGATGGCAGTGACCGGCTACTCGTTCATCGACGAGTCGCTGCTGCGTCTCGCGCTCGTGCACCGGTCGTACCAGGCCGAGCACGGCGAGCCGGAGTCCAACGAGCGACTCGAGTTCCTCGGCGACGCCGTCCTGGGGTGGGTGATCGCCGACCTTGCGTACCGGCGTCGCCCGGATGCCGACGAGGGTCGCCTGTCGGACCTCCGCCAGGCCGTGGTGAACACCGGCGCCCTCGCGGACAGGGCCCGGGAGATCTCGCTCGGCGACTACGTCATGCTCGGCCAGGGCGAGTCGTCCGGCGGCGGCCGTGACAAGGACTCCATCCTGGCCGACGCTTTTGAGGCCGTCATCGGGGCGATCTACCTCGACGGGGGCGAGTCGCCCGCCGCGTCGTTCGTGCGCCGGATGCTCTCTGCCTCGGTGGAGGAGATGATCCCCGTGCTCGGCTCCGTCGACGCAAAGACGGGCCTGCAGGAACTGTGCGCGGCGGAGGGCCGGCCGGTGCCGCGCTACGACACGGAGGGCGAGGGGCCGGACCACGACCGCGTGTTCACGGCCACAGTCACCGTCGGCAGCACGGTGCTCGGCACGGGCCGCGGGCGCACCAAGAAGGCCGCCGAGCAGGTGGCAGCGCGCGCCGCGATCGCCGCGCTGTCGCACTGATATGCCCGAGCTCCCCGAGGTCGAGACCGTCCGTCGGGGCATCGAGTCCCGCGTGGTGGGGCGCACGATTGGCGAGGTCACTGTCGGCCGCGAGCGCAGCGTCAGGCGCGTCGGCAGGGAGGCGGTCATCACGGGCCTGACCGGGGCGACCATGACCGGGGCCGACAGGCGCGGCAAGTACCTGCTCTGTGATCTCGACACCGGTGACCGGATGATGATCCACCTACGCATGAGCGGGCGCGTGATCGTGGCACCGCACGGCGCGGAGAGGCCCCCGCACACGCATGTCGTCATGCCGCTCGCGCCGAGGGACGGCGCGCGCGAGGAGATGTGGTTCGTGGACCCGCGGACGTTCGGTGAGGTCGTCGTGTACGACCCGGCAGAGGAAGACGAGGTGCTGCCCGAGCTGGACCGTCTCGGTGTCGACCCCATCCGTGACCCGTTCGACGCCGACGTCCTCCAGGCGGCGCTGCGCGGAAGGCGCGGGGCGCTGAAGCCGCTCCTGCTCGGGCAGCACGTGGTCGCGGGCATCGGGAACATCTATGCCGACGAGATCCTGCACCGTTGCAGGATGAGATGGGACCGCCCCGTCGACTCGCTCCGTCGTCCACAGGTGCGGCTGCTCGCCGAGCAGACCGTCGCGGTCCTCGCTGAGGCAATCGACGCAGGCGGTTCCACGCTCGATGACACCCAGTACGTGGACGTTGAGGGGAACACGGGGTGGTTCCAGTTGAACCATCTGGTCTACGGCCGCGAGGGTGAGGGATGCCTGACCTGTGGAAAAGGTCGGATCCGTCGGGTGGTCGCGGCGGGCCGGTCCACGTCGTACTGCGCGCGCTGTCAACGGTGACGCGACGCACGGATACGGGGTCCGCGTGGGTGCCGACCCGTTACTGTGGGAACCGCCGTGTTTCTCAAGTCGCTCACCCTCAAGGGATTCAAGTCATTCGCTGATGCGACCGTGCTCGAGATGGAGCCGGGCGTGACCGTGGTCGTCGGGCCGAACGGGTCCGGCAAGTCAAACGTGGTCGACGCGATTGCGTGGGTGCTCGGGGCGCAGGCACCTTCCTCCGTGCGCTCGCAGAAGATGGAGGACGTCATCTTCAGCGGCACGAAGAAGCGCCCCGCGCTCGGCCGTGCCGAGGTGATGCTGACCCTCGACAACTCGGCCGGACTGCTGCCTCTCGACTTCAGTGAGGTCACCGTCAGCAGGACCCTGTTCCGCAACGGCGACAGCGAGTACGCGATCAACGGGGTCGAGTGCCGCCTGCTGGACGTGCAGGAGCTCCTCTCTGACGCGGGTGTCGGGCGCCAGCAGCACGTCATCGTCAGCCAGGGCCAGATCGACGCCGTCCTCACAGCGCGTGCGGAGGACCGTCGCGCGATCATCGAGGAGGCCGCCGGCGTCCTCAAGTACCGCAAGCGCAAGGAGAAGGCAGAGCGCCGTCTGGAGTCCACCGAGGCCAACCTGCTGCGCGTGCAGGACCTCATCCGCGAGGTGCGCCGCCAGCTGCGGCCGCTGGAGCGCCAGGCAGAGGCCGCCCGTCGCCACGAGGAGGTGCAGGCCGAACTGCGTGCCCTGCGGCTCTTCCTCTCCGGCCGTGAGATCGCGGGGCTGCGTGCCCGCCTTGCCGCGCTCGCCGGCGAGAAGACCGAGGTCTCGGCGGCGGAGGCCGACACCAGGAAGCGCCTGGCGGCGCTCGACACGGAGGTGCTCGCGGCCGAGGCCGAGCTTTCCGCCCGGGGCGACTCCGGCGTGAGCGACGAACTGGTCCGCGTGGAGCAGCTGCGCGAGCGTGCCCGCGGCCTCGCCGCGCTCATCGCCGAGCGCCGCCGTGGCCTGGAGCGCGACCAGGGCCAGATGATGGCCGATGACGTCGTCGCCACGCTCGAGGCCGATGTCGCCCAGTCGCGCGAGGAACTCGCGGAGGTGGAGCGCGGCCTCGCCATCGCAGCGGAAGAGGCGGAGCGCCTCGTCGCCGAGGAGAGCGCCTTCGAGCAGGAGCGCGAGGCGAACGGCATGTTCGCGAGCGTGCCGTCGTCACAGGCGGCCGGAGCCGCGGCCGAGGTGCGCGGCGAGCTGCGCACGCTGCGCAACACGGTGGAGCAGAATGCCGGCGAGATTCAGCGCCTGCAGGCCCGCATCGAGCAGATCGCATCCCGCGACCAGCAGACGAACACCGAGATCCAGGGGCTGCAGCGCGACCTGGAGGATGCCGAGAACGCGGTGGCCGTGCTGCGCGAGGAGATGAACGAGCTCGACAGGCGCCGCGACCTCGCCGAGACGGACATCGACCGTCTCCAGGAGGAGGTCATCGCCGCGGAACGCCGCCACGCGCAGCGGGCGGCACGCGTGGAGTCACTGTCGTCCGCTGACGCGGCATCGCGCGCACGGACCGGTTTGGAGAATCTCGCAGCGGTCCCCGGCGTCGTCGGCGCGTTGATCGACCTCGTCACGATCGAGGCCGGGTGGGACGCCGCGGTGCGCGCCGGCCTCGGCGAGGCGGTGGGTGCCGTGCTCGTCTCGGACGCCGCAGTGGCGCGGGAGGCCCTGCGCGCGCTGCGCTCGAACGGCCAGAACGGCGCCGTGCTGGCTCTCGGCGCGGTGCGTCCCACTGGTGCCGCGCTGCCGGCCGGGGCCCAGCCGCTCCGTGCGAGGGTCAACCCGGCATCTGGGGCACCCGCGGCGCTGCCCGCCCTTCTCGACGCGCTTCTGGAGGGCATCGGGTGCGTGGAGGACACAGACGACGCAGTCACCGTGTCATCCGGCAATTCCTCGTCGGTCGTCGTCACGAGGGCCGGCGACCGCTTCGGCAGGAGCGCATGGCGCATCGGTGCCGCCGACGAGCTCGGCTCGCAGGAGGTCGTGGACGCGGCACGCCGCGACGAGGCCGCCGCGCTCGCCGACGTCGCGAGGCTGAAGAACGAGCAGGACGCCGCGCGCCAGGAGCTGAACACCGTCCGCCGTCTCACGGCCGACACGCAGCAGCGCCTGCAGCGTCAGTCGGAGGCCGTGGAGATGGCGGCCGACACCCTCACGAGTGCGGTGAACGACCGTCGCGCCGGGGCAACGGAGCAGCAGATGTCCCGCGACGCGATCGAGGAGATCCGCGAGCGGATGCAGCAGTACACGTCGCGCGTCACCGAGCTGGAGGGGATCCTCCCCGCGCTCGAGGAGAGCGAGGCGGCGGAGCTCGCCGCGGTGGCGGCCTTCAACGAGGCCCGCGCCGCGTTCGACTCCCAGCTCGCCCACCTGTCCATGCGGCGCACGGACCTCGAGGTGCGGCTCGCCGGTCTCCGCGAGCGCGACCAGTACCTGCGCCAGCGCATCGAAGACGGTGAGTCGAAGCTCGGCGCGAACTCCGAGGCCAGGCTGGAGGCCGCGTCGCGCCGCCAGCGGGTGGAGAGGACGATCGAGGCGATCGACAGGCTGTCGGCGCTCGTCGAGTCGCACCGCACCGAGACGGAGAGCCGCCTGGCGGAACTGCACGAGATCCGTCGCCGGCAGAGCGACGAGGTGCGCGCCGTCGCTGCCCGCCTTGACCAGGCCCGCCGAGACCGTCACGCGGCCGAGCAGGAGCTGGAGATCGCGCGCGAGCGGGCGCGCCGGATCGACGTGGAGGATGCCGAGGCGCGCATGCGCCTGGAGGCCGTGGTGGAGACCCTGCGCCGCGAGCTGGAGGTGGAGCCCGAGACCGCCGAGGCGGCTCCCATGCCGGAGGTTCCTGAGGGCACCACGCACGCCGACCGTGCGCGTGCACTGGAGCGCGACATCCGCCTGATGGGCCCGATCAACCCGCTCGCGCTGCAGGAGTTCACGGAGCTCCAGCAGCGCCACGAGTTCCTCGAGGAGCAACTGGCAGACGTGCGCAACACCCGCCGCGAACTGTCCCAGGTGATTGCGGCGATCGACCAGGAGATCCAGTCGGTGTTCGCCGCAGCGTTCGCCGACGTCAGCCACAACTTCGTGGAGCTCTTCTCGTTGCTCTTCCCGGGCGGCACTGGCAGGCTCGCCCTGACGAACCCTGACGACCTGCTGAACACCGGCATCGAGATCGAGGCGACGCCTCCGGGGAAGACGTTCAAGAAGCTGTCGCTCCTGTCGGGCGGCGAGCGCTCGCTCACGGCCGTCGCGTTCCTCTTCTCTGTCTTCCGCAGCCGCCCCTCGCCGTTCTACGTGATGGACGAGGTCGAGGCCGCGCTCGACGACGTGAACCTGCACCGGTTCCTCGGGCTCGTCGCCGAGTTCCGCCGTGACGCGCAGCTCATCATCGTGAGCCACCAGAAGCGCACGATGGAGGCAGCGGACTGCCTGCTCGGGGTCAGCATGCAGCCGGGCGGCTCCTCGAAGGTCGTCACCGAGCGCTCCAGCGCGATCACGGGCTGACGATGCTCGCCGACACCGCACTGACCGTGACGATCATCATCGTCGCCGTGCTGCTCCTGCTCGGTGGCGGGGCATGGTTCCTGCTGCGCCGCCCGTCCGCACCTCGGGAACTGCCGGAGGAGCCGGTTGCACCCGCGCCGGCCGGGAGCGAGCGCTCGCCGCCCGACAGGAGCGACAGCTTCTTGAACGTCTTCCCCGGAGGCGTCGCC
>JBJTCK010000050.1:0-6402 GCA_046091825.1 Actinomycetota bacterium
CTTGCGGGCACCGACTCCGAGTGCCGCTGCCGAATTGTCCGTTCCGGATGGAGACGACCTGCGCCGCCGTCTGACCTCCCTGGGCGGAAAAATGGATGCCTTGGTAACGCGCAAACTCGAGTATCTGAGCCGTCTGTTGGCCGGACGGTCACGCGAATCGCTGCGCCGCGGGCCCCGTGTCCTGGGGGCCGGCGACACAACTGGGGTGAGTAAGGGGACTTGAACCCCCGACCTCCAGGGCCACAACCTGGCGCTCTAACCGGGCTGAGCTATACCCACCATGTGGAGCGCCAAGTCTGCCACGGCAACGGAAGGGACCCAACGCGCGCACGGTTTTGGGTGGGGGATGACCTCAAAGGGATCGCGCACGTTTGTCACCATTGCCCGCCGTACTGGCGGCTGGGTAGGCTGTGGACAACCAGTCATTCGGGGTGAGAACAATGGCAACGCACTCAACGTTGCGCAACGACCTGGCCGAGAAGGCCAAGAACATCACGCGGCGCGAGCTGCAGAGGTACGCGGAGTCCACCAAGGGCTCCCAGGAAGCCACGGCGCGGGCCCGCAGGGTCATGCCCATGGGTGTGCCCTCCAGTTTCCAGTACTACGACCCGCACCCCATCGTTGTCCGCAGGGCCCAGGCCGCGTGGATGGAGGATGTCGACGGCAACCGCTACGTGGACTACGACATGGGGTTCGGAGCCCTGTTCGCGGGCCACATGAACCCGTTCGTGCGTGCCGCCGTCCAGGAACAACTGGACCTCGGCACCCTGTACGTCACGCCGTGCGAGTCGAACACCGAGGTCGCCGGGCTGCTGGCAGAGCGCTACAACCTGCCGATGTGGCGGTTCACCAACTCGGGCACCGAGGCCACCATGGACGCGATCCGCGTTGCCAGGGGGATCACCGGCCGGGAGAAGATCGTGAAGGTGGAGGGCGGCTACCACGGCCACCACGACGAGGTCATGATCTCCATGAAGCCCTCGCTCGACCTCGCTGGTCCGGCGGACAGCCCGGTGGGTGTGCCCGCGACGGCGGGCATCACGTCAGCCGTGCTGGGGGACACCATCGTGGTCCCGTACAACGACGCGGACGCCCTGGAGCGTGCCCTTTCCGGCAACGACGTGGCTGCGTTCATCGTGGAGCCCGTGATGGAGAACATCGGCATCTGCCTGCCCGAGCCCGGGTACTTGGAGGCCGTACGCGAGATCACACGGCGACACGGCACCATGCTCATCTTCGACGAGGTGAAGACGGGAATCACGGCCGGTTGGTCCGGCGCGACCGGGGCACTCGGCGTGCAGCCCGACCTCGTGTGCCTGGCCAAGAGCATCGGCGGCGGCCTGCCGATCGGTGCGTTCGGCGGCACGCAGGAGTGCATGGACGAGATCACCGCCGGGCGCGTGCTGCACCTCGGCACCTACAACGGCAACCCACTGGTGATGGCGGCGGCCCGCGCGGTGCTGCGCGACGCGTGCACCCCGGAGGCCACGGCGCTCACGGTGGCCCGCAACTCGAAGCTCGTGGCGGCATGCGCGTCGGTCATCGAGCGGGCGGGTCTCCCCGCGCACACGGTGCAGTTCGGTGCCAAGGGATGCGTCACGTGGACGGCGGACCCGGTGCGCAACTACCGCGACTACAAGACGGCTGATGCGGACCTCGCGTTCGCGCAGTGGATCCACGGCATCAACCGCGGCATCCTGCTTCCGCCGGGTCTCGACGAGCAATGGCTAATCTCCCTGATGCACACAGAGGAGGAAGCACTTCGTTACGCGAACGTGTTCGAAGAATTCGTCAATGAACTCACCGCTTAGGCACGACCGCCCCGCACTGCCGCGCATGATCGTCCGTGGCCTCTTCCGTCGCTGCGCATGGTGCGGCGGCAAGGGCGCATTCTTCACCAGCTGGTACGGCAAGAACGACCGCTGCAACACGTGCGGGCTCAGCTGGCAGCGCAACCTGGAAGGGTTCGAGTTGGGTGCCGCCACGATGGGCGTGTTCATCACGTTCGGCACGATCATCGCCTGGATGATCATCTCTGTCGTGGCCGGGGTGCCGCTCGTGCCGTTGCTCGTGGTCGCGGGGGCACTGGCCGTGGTGTGGCCGATCCTGTGGTACCCGAACACCTACACCGTCTGGTTCGGGGTGGACCTCTTCATCCGCCGGCCCTCCGAGGAGGACCTGGCCGAGGCCGAGGCGGCACAGGTCGCAGGCCTCCCCTGAGCCCCCGCTGACGGCGCCGGGCTGCCCCGGAACCCTTTCCCTGCATGGGAATCCCGCCTGCCGCGGGACACCTGCCGGCTTCCACATTGCGGCCGACGGGGAATGCTTGACCGAACAAGTGTTCGTAGTTACAGTCGTGTCGTTCGAACACACCCATTACGTATAGTCCCGCGTTCTCCCCGACAGAGGGGGGAACCACAGGAAAGGCAGACAGCAATGACAACACCAAGCCCAGAGCGCGACAAGGCCCTCGACGCGGCCCTCGCCCAGATCGACAAGCAGTTCGGCAAGGGGTCCATCATGAGGATGGGCGAGAAGGGCTCCATGGCCATCCAGGCCGTGCCCACCGGCGCCCTCCCGCTGGACCTCGCCCTCGGGGTCGGCGGCCTCCCGCGCGGCCGCGTCGTCGAGATCTACGGCCCGGAGTCCTCGGGCAAGTCCACCCTCGCCATGCACGTGGTGGCCGAGGCCCAGCGCAACGGCGGCATCTGTGCCTACGTGGACGCCGAGCACGCCATGGACCCGGTGTACGCCAAGGCCATCGGCGTCGACATCGACCAGCTGCTCATCTCCCAGCCGGACACCGGTGAGCAGGCGCTCGAGATCGCCGACATGCTCATCCGCTCGGGTGCGCTCGACGTGGTCGTCATCGACTCCGTGGCGGCACTCACGCCCCGCGCCGAGATCGAGGGCGACATGGGCGACAGCCACGTGGGCCTGCAGGCCCGCCTCATGAGCCAGGCTCTGCGCAAGATCACTGCCAACCTCAACAAGTCCAACACGATCTGCATCTTCATCAACCAGCTGCGCGAGAAGATCGGCGTCATGTTCGGCTCCCCGGAGACCACCCCCGGCGGCCGTGCGCTGAAGTTCTACTCGTCGGTCCGCCTGGACATCCGCCGCATCGAGTCCATCAAGGACGGTGCGGAGGTCGTCGGGTCGCGCACCCGGGTGAAGGTCGTGAAGAACAAGGTCGCCCCGCCCTTCCGCCAGGCCGAGTTCGACATCATGTACGGCCAGGGCATCAGCCGCGAGGGCGCGCTGCTTGACCTTGCTGTCGAGATGAACATCGCCAAGAAGTCGGGTGCCTGGTTCACCTACGAGGGCGAGCAGCTCGGCCAGGGCAGGGAGAACGCAAAGAACTTCCTCCACGACCACCCCGAGATCATGATGGAGATGGAGGACACGGTCCGCCAGGCCGCCGGTCTCGGTGACGAGGTGGAGGCCGAGTTCTCGTCGGCTGACGAAGAGCCGATCGAGCTCGACTGAGCCCGTTCCGCGGTGCTGCCGCGCCACAATCGAGCCGGGTCCCGCACGGGGCCCGGCTTTTGTGTTTCACCGGGCCGCGCCGGGGCTGAGTAAGGTTCAGTCATCGCGCTCCCTATGGGGCAAAGACGGGGGGCACCCATGAAGAAGAAGGCACTTCTCGCAGTCGTCGCACTGCTCGCAGGTCCGGTGTCGACACTCGCGCCGCAGGTGGCCCATGCCGGCCCTCCCTCAAACACGGGCATGCCGGACCAGACCTCGCTCGACACGGCAAACCCGAACAACGCGAACTGGCCGTCGCTCCAGGGCGGCGTGAGTGCACGCCCCTACGTGACCGCGCTGTCCGTGATCAACAACGGTGTCTCCACTCCGGTGATCACCAACGGCACGGCAGCTGCAGAGACGAACGTGCCGGCAGGACGCATCGCGGTTGCGATAGCGCCGTACAACCTGTGCCGTACCGGCCAGACGCCGGCCCAGGGCGTCTGCTACTCGACACCGAACCGTATCGGGGTCACTGTGGGGTACCAGATCCAGCCGGGGCAGCTGGGGTACGACTTCACTAGCCCGAAGGACCAGAACGGCCAGCCGCTGACGCTTGCCACGCCGGTCACCGCCGACACAGAGTTTGACATCACGCTCAACCTGAACACCCTCGGCAAGACGCTGCGTTGGACCTGGGCGAACGGTGTGGCGACGTACTGGAACACCGCGAACCTCGGCACCGACGCCGCGACGCTCCGCATCCGAGTAAAGCCTGCCCTTTCGCCTATCGTGATGCAGAACAGCCAGCAAGTCGGGTGCACCGGGGTGCCCGTGCAGACGTGCCAGTACACCCAGAACACCCACGAGACTCTCAGCGCGAACTTCGTGCTGAGCCTGGACACAACACTGGACGAGGTCTTCACTGGTGCGCTCTTCGCGAGCAGCCGCTCCTTCATGGGTTCGTTGATGACCGTCCCCGGAGAGTCGCCGAAGCTGTCCTACGGGATCTCGGCCCCGCTCACCTGGAGTGACGGCACCCCCAACAAGGCCACGATGAGCGCAGTCCTCAGCGATGCGGCCATCCTCAACTTCTTCGGCGCCACGCCCGCGGTTGCGGCGACCCCCGAATTCACGGATGCGGCGTTCTCACTTGCCCGCACGGACGGCGGTTCCCAGGGAACCCCGACCTGGACGAGATGGACAGCTGATACCCAGGGGACCGACGGCTGGTTGGTGACGATCCCGGACATCACGTTCGCGGCGGGGGTGACCTCGTCCGGGGTGCGCAGCGCCGCCGCCGGCGTCGCGCCGGCCACCTTCAAGGTGAACTCGAAGACGGCCGCAAAGGTGTCGCGCAAGAAGTCGGGCAAGGCGGCTCTTCTGACACTGCGGGTCACGGCCGCGGCGTGCGCCAAGGCGTCCTGCCGCGTGGTCGTCAGCTCCATCTCGTCGAAGACCGGCAAGAGCGCAAAGACGGTGAAGACCGCAACCGTCCTGAAGAAGTCGAAGTCCGTGACGGCAACGGTGTCCGCCTCGTCGGGCGCCAGCCAGAGGCTCACTGCCATGCTCCAGACGAAGAAGGCGGGCAAGTGGGTCTACGTGGCGTCCGCGGTGTCCTCGCCCTGACGCATCCCCCGGCACCGTTAGCCTTGGCGGGGTGACGCAGGAGCCCCAGAAGTACGTCGTGCGCACCTTCGGGTGCCAGATGAACGAGCACGACTCCGAGCGCATCTCCGGCCTGCTGCAGAGCGACGGAATGGAGGCCGTGGAGGATGACACCGAGGCGGACGTCATCGTGCTGAACACCTGCTGCATCCGGGAGAACGCCGACAACAAGCTGTACGGCACGCTCGGCCACCTGAAGACGTGGAAGGCCGCCCGCGAGGGGCGCCAGATCGTGGTCGCGGGGTGCCTCAGCCAGAAGGACAAGGACGGTGTGCAGAAGCGGGCTCCGTGGGTGGACGTGGTTATGGGCACCCACAACGTGCACCGCACCGCAGAACTGGTCCGCGAGTCCCGTCTGCACGGCCCGGTCACCGAGATCTACGACGAGGCGGTGAACGACGACCACGTGCTGTTCCCCAGCGCCCTGCCGGCCAGGCGCGAGACCACCTACAACGCGTGGGTGACCATCCAGATCGGGTGTGACAACACGTGCGCCTATTGCATCGTGCCTGCCGTGCGCGGCAAGGAGATCAGCAGGCCCGCTGCCGACATCACGGCAGAGGTCGCGGCACTCGCGGCCGGCGGTGTCACTGAGGTGACACTCCTCGGCCAGAACGTGAACAGCTACGGCCGTGACCTCGCGCTCGCGGAGCGCCGCGACGGCGCGGAGGTGCGCGTGGCCCCTCAGTTCGCGGACTTGCTGCGCAGCGTGGGCAGCGTTGAGGGGATACGCCGCGTGCGCTACACCAGCCCGCACCCGAAGGACATGCGCACCGACGTGCTCGAGGCGATGGCCTCCACGCCCGCGGTGTGCGAGCACCTGCACTATCCGTTGCAGTCGGGCTCCGACGCCGTTCTGGCATCGATGCACCGCGGCTACACGGCCGACCGGTACCTCGCCCGTCTGGCCGAGGCCAGGGCACTGATGCCCGACCTCGCGGTGACCACAGACATCATCGTCGGCTTTCCGGGGGAGTCCGACGCCGACTTCGCGGCGACTCTCGAGGTGGCCGCCGAGGCTGCGTTCGACTCGACCTACACCTTCATCTTCTCCCCTCGCGACGGCACGGAAGCCGCGACGATGCGAGATCGTTTCGTGTCGCCCGAAGTCGTCGCCGAGCGCTTCGAGCGTCTGCGCACTGTGGTCGAGCGAAGTGCGCTGCTGAAACACCGGGCGCGGGTCGGTCGTATCGAGGAGATCGTTGTCGAGGGGCTCGACAAGAAGCGCGCCGGCGTCCTCACCGGGCGGACCCGGCAGAACAAGCT
>JBJTCK010000051.1:0-3647 GCA_046091825.1 Actinomycetota bacterium
CGGTTATCCACCACCCGGCAATGGACATGCCGGCATCGCGTCTCATCATGTTCCGCATCGGTGACTACCTGCTGCACACGTGGGACCTGGCCGCCGGCCTGGGCCGCACCGTCACCTTGAACCCCGAAGTGTGCGAGTACGTGTACGCGAGCCTGGAGCCGATGGCGCCGGTGCTCGGCTCCATCGGGATGTTCGGCGAGGGTCCCTCGGGCACCGTCGATGCCACGGCGGACATCCAGACGCGGGTCCTCGACATCTCCGGCCGCCGCCCGTAGCGCAGTGCTGGCCCCTGTCGTCGAGTGCTCCTCCTGGGAGGAGGTCGTCGACTGCATTCTTTACGAAGAGGTGGAACACGGCGCGATCACGCGACTCGTGGACCCGGACAACAACGTGGTTGCCGAGATCGACCTCATGCAGACGGCCATCGTGGGCTACACCGACCGGATGAAGGTGCGAGTGCGGCGTCATCCGTGGGCGATGAAGGTGGCGAGAGCCGTGCACGACCATGCCTCCGCGGAGGAGGACAACTACGACGGCGAGAAGCCAGCCAAGCCCGTGGTGGAGGAGCGTGGCTGGGCCTGCAGCTACAAGGTCAGGATCGTCTGGGAGTGACGGCTCGCTATTGCCGCACCCTCACCGTCGTTGTGTACTCGGTCAGGGCCTTGCCTGCTGCGGAGGCCACAGTCACCAGAACGCTCACCACGTAGGTGCCGGGGCGGGGGATGATTCCCGAGAGGGCGGCCGTCTTCTTCTTGGTGTTGTTGGTGATGTCCCAGGAGAACTGTGGATTCGTGGTGCCGTCCACAGATCCCTGGAGGGTCCAGCGAGCGGCATAGACCGTTCCCGGCAGCGACGAGAGCGTGACGGTGCGCATGCCGGTCAGTGCCCCGTTGAGGGCGGCATTCAGCTGCTTGGTCCCCACGGCAGGGGAGAGGCGAAGCACCGTCGGCTTCTTCACGACGCTGGTGGTGGCTCGATGTCCGAAGGCCCACCACGACCCGCTCTCGCCGCCCATCGGGTGGCCATCGCTTGATGTCAGGTTCCAGTGCACCAGGTACCAGCCCTTGGCATTGCCGCTCACAGGGGTGGTCACCAGGGTGGAGTCGCCTGATTCTTGTGCGGTCAGCTGGCCAGAGACGGTCGCTCCCGACGGCCCAATGACGCGAATGAAGTCGCCCTGGGTGGGCTGTAGATCCGGCTCGCCCGCCAGCACTGCCGCGGCTGCCGGCATCTTTGTGAGATTGCGGTTGGGAGTGGGTGCCTGCCCTCGCACGGGGGCATGCAGGACGACCCCACCCCCAGCATGGCCGGCAGGCCGAGGAGTGCCTCCGTGCGTCACATCCTGCGCGGACACGAGCGGTGCCCCGCACAGCGCGGCGCCCACGAGCGTGAGCACCGCAACTGTGCGGGGTGCGGATCCGGTCAATCGCATGGAGCGACTATGCGGCATCCGTCCCCAGGAGCTTGTCCTTGAAATACAGCGCCAGGACTTGTCCGGACGTCACCTTGGTGCCCTTCACGGTGATTCTCGCGTCGCCACTCGTGTTGGCCCGGCCCTTCGCGACGATGGTGCCCTGGGCATCGCGGACAGTGAACGTGTGGCCGCGCATCGTTGACTTGTCGTCGATGTCGACTGTGAGCCTGGCGGACTTGCCCGAACCAGTGACCTTCGCGGCGAAGGAGCCCGCCCAGTCGCGGTCCGGTGACACGTCGAAGTTCGCCTTCTTGCAGAAGTACTCGGTGGCCGCTGCCGCTGCAGTCGGTGCGTTGCCCGCGATGGTGAACACGGTGGTTGTCGCCGTGCCGATGGTGAGGCTGGGGGTGTTGCCGACCGTCGTCCAGTCATCGACCAGCTCGGTCTCGATCGTGTCCGCGGCCACGCAGTCTGGGTCGATCGTGTCGGTGAGTGCTGCACGGGTGGATGTGGAGGCCTGCACGCCGACACCGAGACCGGTCACGTCGCAGTACTGCTTGGTTGGCAGGTAGATGGTCGCACCTGTCGCGCCACTCGTCGCACCGGAGGCAAGTGTGTGCCCGGCTGACGAGAGTGCCGAGAGAGTGGGCAGCTTCACGGTGAACGAGAGGAACATCGTGTCGCGCGCGGCGTAACCGTTGTTCACCGCGGGGAGGACGAACCTATCGAACACGATCGACGAGACGCGCTTTTTGGCCGCATCCGCGGGATCGACCACCCACTTGAGGGTCGCGCGGTACTGGGGGCTGTTCACGATGCGCACCTCGGGGAAGATGAACGCGCCCGTGCTGGTGCGGGGCATGAACACCTCTGCGCTGGTGGTGTCGTACGCGCCGCTCGGGTTGGCCTTCGTGCGGGGCCCGGTGCACCCGTGGCCGGGAGCGAGCGACACGGCATACGTGGCACCCGCCGCGTTCACGGCGACTCCGGACTGACCGGCGACGTACACGGACACATGGGCTTGTGAGGGACTGCTGACAACGGCACTCGCCGCGACTATCAGGCCCGCAATGATGGTTCTTGTCTTCATGTGTGAGCAGACACGGGTTCGGGCCGTTTGGTTCCCCCTGGCTAGGCTTTCGGACGTGAGACACAGGGCACACTCGATTGACGAGATCGTGCGTGACCACACCCCGGCCGTCACGGCCTTCACCCGATCCATGGTGCGCGAATCCGCCCTGGTGGACGACATCGTCCAGGAGACCTTCATCAGGGTCTGGCGGTACCTGCCCACCTACAGGGGCGAAGGCTCACTCCAGGGGTGGATCATCCGGATCTGCCACAACGTCATCCGCACGACCATGAGGCGCCACAAGGTCACCGAGCCCCTCGAGGGCGACATCGAACTGGTCGGTGATGACTACGGGTCCTTCGACGTGATGAACCTGGTCTTGTCGCTCAGCCCGGACCACAGAGCCGTCACCGTGCTCTGCCTGGTGCTGAACCACACGTATGAGGATGCCGCGGACATCCTTGGTGTCCCCGTGGGCACCGTGCGGTCGCGCGTGTCGAGGGCCCGGGCCGTCCTGCAGGGGAAGCTCGCACCGGATCCGCTGGACCTGGCTGCTGGCGGATGACCCTCACCTGTGCCGAGGCCCGCGCCACCCTGTTGAGCGCCGTTGCCGACGCAGACAAACGCACCGAGGCACAGCGCCACATCTTGTCGTGCGAGATGTGCGCACCGCCGCCCTCGGAACTTGACGAACAGGTCTCCACGATCGAGAGGTTCATCCGTGGCCGCAGGGGGGTGCGGGCAGTACTCGCGATCGCCGGGTTGCTCCAGTTGAGCCTTGCCCTCCCATGGCTGGCTGGAAACCACAGCTGGTGGGACACACGGTCGAGCATCGCTGACCTGCATCTGACCCGGGACGGCATGATCGCACTGGTGATCTCCGTCGCTGCCCTCATCGGTGCCGCGTCACGTCGTTTTGCGTGGTTCTGTGTGGTGCCGACGCTCCTGACTGTGGCAGTCCAGGCGGCAACGTCGTTGCTCGACAACCGCAACAACGATGTGACGGTCGGATTCGAGTGGATCCATCTCCTGGGCGTCGTCATCGTTGTCCTTCTCGTGCTGGAGGTGCTGCCCACCCGGGGTGGCGGTCCGGCCGGGCACTGACGAACGACTTCAACGTTACTTTCGCCGGGAATCTGGTCGTGCCTGTGATGTCGATCC
>JBJTCK010000052.1:0-17462 GCA_046091825.1 Actinomycetota bacterium
TGGCAGAGGCTTCCGAGACTGTGCGGGAGAGGGTCACTCGGGCAGACGAGCTGCTCGCACGCATGCGCGCCCGAGGAATGGTTTCCTGATCTAGTCGACGAAGGTGACCTGACCGGCGGCGGCCATTTGCTCGTCCGTGGGCTTGCGGAACAGGGTCATCATCACGATGCCGGCGAACAGGTAGATCGCGGCCATCGCCTGCCATGCACGGTCGAAGTCGGCGAACACCGCGTCGGTGAACACCGGCGGAGTCTTCGTGCGTGCGGCCTCCTCCAGGATGCGGGAGGCAGAGATGACCATCGAGCCTGCGAGCGCAGCACCGAGGGCGGAGCCGACTTGTCGCATTGTGGTGTTCAGGGCGGAGCCCATGGCGAACTTGGCGGGCGGCAGGAACGCACTTGCGGCAGCAGACAGCGTGGACATGGAGCACCCGACCCCGGCTCCCGTGATGATCATCCAGGGCAGCAGGTCCACCACGTAGTTGGGCGTGGGATCGAGCACCATGGAGAACATGACCGTGCCGAACGTGAGCAGCACCGACCCGAGCATGAGCACCCGGGCGTGCCCCCACTTCATGGCCAGGCGGCCCATGGGTGCGGCGAAGAGTGCCGCGGTGATCGGCCCGGGTGCAATCGCCAGGCCGGACAGTCCCGCGCTGTAGCCCCACACCGCCCGCAGCCACTGCGTGTTCAGAAGCCACATGCCGAGGAACCCGATCGAGAAGAAGAGCCCGGCGATGTTCGCTGCCACCACGAAGGGCAGCTTGAAGAGGGAGAGATCGAGCAACGGATCGGCGACGCTGCTGCAGCGCTGCACGAACAGCGCCAGCAGCAGCAGGCCGACGAGCAGTGAGCCCATCGTGCGGGTGTCGACCCAGCCCCAGTCGCCGCTCTGCACGATCGCGAGCGTCACGAGTGCGACGCCGGGGAACCCGAGGGCTGTCCCCACAAGGTCCACGTTCTTGGTGGCGTTCGGGTCCTTGCTCTCGTGCAGTATCCGGTTGCCGACGATGAGGGTGAAGATGCAGAACGGCACATTGATGAAGAACAGCCACCGCCACGACAGGACGTCCACCAGCAGACCGCCTGCGGACGGCCCGGCCGCTGCCGCGAGACCGCCGACGGCGCCCCAGATGCCGATGGCCACGGTGCGCTTCTCCACGGGGAACTCGGGGAGAACAAGGGCCAGCGAGGCCGGGGTCAACTGAGCCCCGCCGAGCGCCTGGATGATGCGGGCCGCGATGAGGAGAGGTGCCGAGGGGGCGAGTCCGCACAACACGGATCCGAGGCTGAAGATGGCGAGACCTCGCAGGAACGAGCGCTTGCGCCCGTTCACGTCCGCGAAGCGACCGGCCGTGAGGAGGCCCGCCGCATACGCGATGGAGTACGCGCTGAACACCCACGTGAGGAGGGTTGGGTGGCCGAGATCGGCCTGGATGGAGTTCTTCGCCACCACCACGATGCTGGTGTCAAGAGAGACCAGGAAGGTCGCGACTGCGGTGAGGCCGAGAACCCTGTAGGCGCGCGACAGGTCAGGTGTTTCGGTGTTCATGGCAATTCCCCTCGGACATGGCAACGCTAACCGTGAACGGGAGTCGACAACGAGATGAACGAGCGGAACGAGTCCGGGTCAGCCCCAGCCGTTGGTGCGGATGTGATCGCCATCGGCATCGCGCGGGCGTCCGCGCCATCGCACCTCGCCCGGTGTGCCGCTGAGCTTGGCAATCAACCCCTGCATCGGGGTGCCGTCCACCGAGATGATCGCGTCGCGCGCGGCATAGTGCGGGTCAGCAGCGATGTCGGCCATGTCCATGATCGGTCCTGCCGCGGCATCGGCATCCGACAGCTCGCGCAGTGCCTGCTCCTGCGTGCGTGCGGCGCACCACGCAGACATCGCCGACTCGATCTCCTCACGGTTCTCCACGCGCCCGCCGAACGTGGAGAATCTCTCGTCACCAGCGAAGCCGAGGAGCCCCATCACGCGCTGGGCGACGGAGTCGCTGCTGGTGGAGAGCCCGATGAACTTCCCGTCGCTGCAGCGGTACGCACCGCGCGGGACCGTGTACGGGATTCCCGAGCCCATGCGCTCCTGCAGCTCGCCGCGGGTCAGCCACACGCTGATGAGAGGCCCGAGCAGGTGGAAGATGCTCTCCAGCAGTGACACGTCCACCACCTGGCCCTCGCCGCTGTGCACGGCCACGAGCGTGGCGAACGCCGCCGCGAGACCCGTGACCTCGTCGGTCAGGGCGAAAGAGGGCATCATCGGGTCGCCGCCCACCGGGCCGCTGATTGCCGCAACGCCGCCCATTGCCTCGGCGATGGTGGCGAAACCGGGCCGCGCTGCGTACGGGCCGGTCTGGCCGAACCCCGTGACGCGCGTGATGACCAGTTTGTTGTTACGCGCGAGGAGAACATCGGGCGCGAAGCCGAGGCGCTCGAGGATGCCGGGGCGCAGGTTCTCCACCAGCACGTCGGCGCCGTCGACGAGACGCAGGAAGACATCGCGGTCGGCATCGTCCTTCAGGTCGAGGTCGACCGTGCGCTTGTTGCGGTTCACGAACCGCCACCACAGTCCCTCTCCGTCCGCGGGGTCACGCCAGGCCATGTTGCGCAGGCTGTCCCCGGTGTCGGGGCGCTCGATCTTGATGACGTCGGCGCCGAAGTCAGCGAGGTAGCGCGCGCAGTTCGGCCCCGCGAGCACAGTGGACAGGTCAATGACGCGCAGCCCGGAGAGTGCCTTTCGGGCCACGGTCACCTCAGCGGGATGACGAAGCAACGCTCTTCCAGCGTGCCCATCGCGTAGGACTGGTAGTCGGTGCCGAAGTCGGCGTACAGGTGACGGCACCTGTTGCTCCAGGTGAGAGCCTCCGGGGTGGAGATGCGGTGCACCACCTGCATGACGCCGCCCTCGTGGACGCGGTACTCGGCCCACGTGCCGGGGAAGTCCTTCACGCAGCCGATCTCGACACTGGGGATGTGCGCGCGCGGCATGTCGCGCACACGGTGACGGTGTGTGTGCCCGGCCGTGTATGCGATCACGCAGGCATGACGGGCGCACATGTCGCTCAGTTGGTCGCTGCAGTCGGGGTGCAGGCCGTAGTAGTCGTCGCTGCGGGGGCCCTCCACCCACTGCTGGTGGTGGCCCATGATGATCACCGGGTCGGTGGCGGAGGAGAGCTGCGCGTCCAGCCAGTCGAACTGCTCCTGCTCGATGCGGCCCGTGGTGGCACCCGGGATCGTGGTGTCGAGGAGCGCCACCGCGAGACCGGGCACGGTGATCCAGGAGTCACCCGGGTACTCGTTCTGGTGACGGTAGGCATCATGGTTGCCGCGCACCGTGTGCAGCCTGTCGCCGAACGTGCCGTAGTGGGCGCGGAACTCGGCGAACTGCTCGTCCGTGCCGGCCTCGGTGAGGTCGCCCTTCACGATCACCGCGGCAGGGTCGATGAGGGAGATCTCGGAGATCGCGCCGGCGTTCATGGTGACGGGGTACGGGGCCTCGCCGGGCAGTGACCGCTGTATCGGGCCCTGGGGGTTGTCGTCGATGCGCCCGCACTCCGTCTCGCCGAAGTGGACGTCGTTCACCGTGGCGATGCGGGACAGCAACCGGCCAGGAGGGGCAACAAGGGTCCGGAAGGTGACGCCGCGCTCGGTGTGGTCCGTGCCCGGCTCGAGGTTGTCCAGACGGATCGTCTCCAGGTTCTCGTGCAGGACGGCCGAGGTGTCCGTCACCGTGGTGATCTCGACGCCGGCGGGCGGCCTCATGTCAGAACCCGGGGCGCGAGCGACGCACGACCTGCTGCGTGGCCCACCAACGGCCGCTGAACCGCCAGCCGACGTTGGTGCGGTTCTCCTCAGGGCGGGCGGGTGCCGCAGGCCGGGGCCACATCATCGTGACCGCGGCTGCGATGGCCGCGGCCTCCTCCTCGGAGGGGACCGGGGAGACGGAGCCGATGCTGATGCTCATCGCCTGACCACCACGGAACCTGCGATGCGGTCGTGCCATGTCTGGCGGACGGGGCTGGAGAGGCTGATGAGGTAGTCGAGCAGGGCGAACACGATGAAGACCCACAGGTACTGCGACGCGATCGCGAGGACGGCAGGGAACATCGCGCGCTTCAGGGAGCGGTTCATGTCGAGGAAGGACCCGTCCCGCTGGTCGATCACGAGCACGCCGAGCCGGGCCCGCAACGGTGATCCGCCGCGCTCGGAAGTCCACTTGGCGATGAGTCCTGCCGCGGCAAGGCCGCCCGCCACTGTCAACGCGTCCGCTGCGGGGCCGTCAACGAGGAAACTCACGAGGGCGAAGGGGATAACGACCACGAGCGAGCTCACCTGGTCGCAGATGTGGGCGAGGAGACGGATCCAGAACCCGGCGATGTCGTTGTGGTCCATCGGCGCGCCCTGCGGCGGTGCCCAGTTCCCCTCGAATTCACTCACGTCATCACCTACAGCGGCATGTTGCCGTGCTTGCGCCGCGGCAGTTCCTCGCGCTTCGTGCGCAGCATGCGCAGCCCGGCCACGACCTTGCGACGGGTGTCGGCCGGGTCTATGACGTCATCCACGTAGCCGCGCTCCGCGGCTGCGTACGGGTTGGCGTACTTCTCGGTGTACTCGGTGACCAGCTCGGCACGGCGCGCCACCGGGTCGGCGGCCTGCTGGAGCTCGCGCTTGTACACGATCTCCACGGCGCCCTGGGGCCCCATGACAGCGAGCTCGGCGGTCGGCCAAGCGTATGCGAGGTCCGCACCGATCGACTTCGAGTTCATGACCACGTAGGCGCCGCCGTAGGCCTTGCGCGTGATGATCTGGATGCGCGGCACGGTGGCCTCGCAGAACGCGTAGAGCAGCTTCGCTCCGTGGCGGATGATGCCCTCGTGCTCCTGGTTCACGCCGGGCAGGACGCCCGGCACGTCCACGAAGGTGAGGAGCGGGATGTTGAACGCATCGCAGGTCCGCACGAAACGCGCGGCCTTCTCCGAGCTCTCGATGTCGAGCACACCGGCGAATGCCATCGGCTGGTTGCCGACGACGCCCACGGTGATGC
This sequence comes from Actinomycetota bacterium, assembly GCA_046091825.1. Classification (GTDB taxonomy): domain Bacteria; phylum Actinomycetota; class Acidimicrobiia; order Acidimicrobiales; family Ilumatobacteraceae; genus UBA2093. The sequence continues at coordinate 5,047 of JBJTCK010000052.1, forward strand.
CGTCCACGCGGGAGAAGCCGCACACGATGCTCTTGGCCCAGTGGGGGAAGTACTCGAAGAACTCGCCGTCGTCCACGACCTCGCGGATGACCTTCTTCATGTCGTACGGCTGGTTGGGCGACACCGGCAGGATGTCGCGCAGCATGTCGCACGAGCGGTCCGGGTCGTCGCCGGACTCCACGGTCGGTGGCTCCTCCAGGTTGTTGGTGGGCAGGAACGACAGCAGGAAGCGGACGTCATCCAGGCAGGACTGCTCGTCCGGCGACATGAACGTGGCGACTCCGGACTTCGAGGCGTGGCTCATGGCACCGCCGAGCTCCTCGAGTGTCACGTCCTCGCCGGTCACCGTCTTCACCACGTCCGGGCCGGTGATGAACATGTGGCTCGTCTCCTTCACCATGAAGATGAAGTCGGTCATCGCGGGCGAGTACACCGCACCGCCGGCGCAAGGCCCGAGGATGACTGAGATCTGCGGGACCACTCCGGAGGACTGCACGTTGCGCCAGAAGATGCCGCCGTAGGAGGCAAGGGAGACCACGCCCTCCTGGATGCGCGCGCCGGCGCCGTCGTTCAGGCCGACGACGGGCGCACCGACCTTGAGCGCGAGGTCCATCAGCTTGTGGATCTTCTCCGCGAACACCTCGCCGAGGGCACCGCCGAAGACCGTGAAGTCCTGGCTGAAGACGAACACCTTGCGTCCCTCGACCGTTCCCCACCCGGTGATGACACCGTCGGTGTAGGGACGCTCCTCCAGGCCTGCCGCGTGCGCACGGTGGCGGGCGAGCATGTCGAGCTCGTGGAACGAGCCCGGGTCGAGCAGGTAGTCGATGCGCTCACGGGCGAGCATCTTGCCCTTGCTCTTGTGGCGCTCGACGGAACGGGGGCTGCCCGCGTTCACGGCCTCTTGCTGGCGCGCACGCAGGTCGTCGATCTTGTCCTGCATGGAGGACGCGGCGGTGTCTGTCACAGGGGAAACGCTACTTGTCAGGGCCCCCGCAGCGCCCATCTCGGGCCGGTCGTGCCCCGGTCTGCGGGCGTTTCTCAGCCGGGCGGTGCCGTGGGGCTGGCCCCGGCGGGAACCGTGCCGGCAGGGGCCGTGGTGGTGGTGGCCTGGAGGTCCTTGTTTGCCACGGTGGTGACGGTGACCCCGTCCGCGATCACGAACGACCCTGTCAGAGGGGTCAGCTCGCCGGTTGTGGTGGTGCCCTCCACCGTGACCGTCCAGTCGCCCGGTGCGAGGAGCTTCATGCCGGTCTCTTCGGTGAGGAGTGCGGCACCCGGCCTGGTGATGGGGACGAACACCCGGTAGCCGCTGAAGGCCTGGTTGGCAGGCACGAGCGAGACGGTGAAGTTCTGGATGCGCGCGGGCCCGAACAGCTCCACGAGGAGGCGGTTGTTCCCCACGTTGCCCGGCGTGACGGAGACCCGCACCCGGAAGTCGTCGGCGCCGGCCAGGTCCCGCACGATCGCGTACTGGTCCTTCGGGCCCTTCTCGCGCGGCAGCACGTACGGCGGCCTCATGGACATGAGGATGCTGGATGCGGCGAGCACCGCGATGCTGAGCGACAGCTCCACGCCGACGGGTCTCTTCAACCTGGCAACCATCCGCTCGTTGAGACTGTTCGCGCGGGCGAGCCGCTGCCTGATGAACGCGCGCACCGCAGCACTCACAAACACGAGCAGCCCCACCACCACGGACTTCAGGAGCACCATCCTCCCGTGTCCACTGTTGACCAGGCTGAGGCCGTCCAGGCGCCACACCTGGACTGCGCCGGTCGCGATGATGCCGACTGTGAGCGGGGTGGCGACCCGCGCCCAGCCCTGGAGTGCCTGGACGAGGTCGATGTCACCCGGGCCGAACAGCACGACCCGCCAGATGATCGCGATTGCGCCGACCCACATCATCACGAGCGCCATGTGGAGGACGGCCACGAACACGCCGATGGCGAGGTTGCGTCCCGATGCCCTGTCGAAACCGAACGAGAGCGCGAGGAAGACGAGTGCAGCGGTGGACTGCGGGACGTTCGTCGGCTCGAAGATGCGCGCGGGGACCCACGCGAAGTAGACGAGCGCGAGGACGGCGATGAGCCTCACCAGCACGGCACGGCCCTCGGTGGTGTCGTACAGGGAGAACCAGGAGGTGGGCAGGAAGGAGCCGCCGAGGGAGTTCGTTGACTCGGCAGCGGTCATGAGGGACGCATGGAGGACCATGGAGAGCGCCGCGGCGACGGAGACGATGCGGAAGTAGCGCTCCCCGATTCCGTACTCGACGCCCTCGACCCAGACGTACCTGATGAACAGGAGCCCGCCGAAGAGCGCGCTGACGGTGAGGAACGCGAGCAGCCTGGTCAGCCCGATCGGCCCGCCCAGGCGCCGCTCCGTGACGGTCTCCGTGGGCGTCTGTCCCGGGGTGGCGGGCTGTGTGGGTCCGGGGGCTGCCGCCGTGGTCGTGGGCTGGGTGTTGGAGATGAACGAGAAGGTTCCCGTCGATCCGTCCGCGAGTTTCCAGCTCACCGTGCAGGACCCGTTGTTCAGCACCTGGGTGAGCGCCGCCGACACGGTGACCCCGTCACTGCCCAGTTGCGGTGCACCCAGGCCGATCAACCGGCCGTCGCACGTGAGTGCGAGACCCATCTGGGCAACCTGCTCGGCGGTGCCCGCTGGTGCGACGAACCGGAGCTGCAACTGGGTCGGCGCCACCGCCACGGTCTCACCGGCCGCGGGGCTGGACGACTCGAGCGTGTTCGTCCCCTCGGCGAGTGCGGCGGAGGACCCCATGACGGTCATGCCGACGGCAGCGCAGAGGGAAAGGACCAGGCGTCGCATGGGTGTGGAAACGGTACTCAAACTGCCGACCCCTCGTCCTGCTATCCGGGGACGTTTGTGGTCTCTCCCGGCGTGAACCACACGATTGGTAGGGTCGGAGCAATGGCCATGCAGTCCCTCTACAGGCGCTTCCGACCCAGGAAGTTCTCCGAATTGTACGGGCAGGAGCATGTTGTTCGGGCGTTGCGGAACTCTGTCGTCAACGGCCGGGAAGGCCAGGCCTATCTCTTCTCGGGGCCTCGCGGCACCGGCAAGACGACCACCGCACGAATCCTCGCGAAGGTGCTGAACTGCGTCTCGCCACAGGACGGTGAGCCGTGCTGTGAGTGCGACAGCTGCAGGGCGGTGGAGGCAGGCAACAGCTACGACGTGCTGGAGCTTGATGCTGCAAGCAACAACGGTGTCCAGGAGATCCGTGACCTGATCGAGTCCGCCTCACTCGCCAGCCCGGGCCGGCACAGGGTGTTCATCCTGGACGAGGTGCACATGCTCACCAAGGGGGCAGAGGCAGCGCTCCTCAAGACGCTCGAGGAACCGCCGGAGCACGTGGTGTTCGTGCTGGCCACCACGGACCCCCAGAAGGTCAGCGAGACGATCCGCAGCCGTGTCCAGCACCTGCAGTTCCATCTTCTTCCCGTGGCCGAGCTGGAGAAATACGTCCGCTTCGTCATCAAGGAGGCCGGGCTCGAGGTGGACGAGGAGTCCCTCGCGATGGTCCTACGCCAGGGCGCCGGCAGCGCGCGCGACACGCTGTCCGCACTCGAGATCGTGGTGTCTGGAGGCGGCGAGCCGGAAGCAGCGCACGCCACCGACGAGCTGATCGATGCGCTCGCCGCCAAGGACCAGGGACGTGTGCTCGCAGCCGTGGCGCAGGCGATGCAGCTCGGGCGTGACCCGCGCACCTTCACCGAGGACGTCGTGCGCACCATGCGTGACTCCTTCCTGTCGGTCCTTGCACCGGAGCTCGTGCAGGTGCCCGCCGCCCGCGTGGAGGAGATCGCACACCGCGCGCGGGCAATCGGCAACCGCACGATCGTGCGCGTGATGGAGGTTCTCGGCCAGGCACTCGTGGAGATGCGGCATGCGCCTGACGCGCGCCTCCTGCTCGAGGTCGCCATGTTCAGGCTCACCTCCACGGAGATGGACGGCTCTTCTGATGCGCTCGTCGGCCGGATCGCCGCGCTGGAGGAGCGTGTGGCCCAGCTCACGGCCAACGGTGTCCCGTCACTCCCGCCGCCGCCGGTGGACCCGTCCACGGGCCGTGCACGGATCGGCGGTCGTGCATCAGGCGGGCGCGATTCCTCTTCTCCTGTGTCGAGGCCCGCTGAGACACCGAAAACGGACGCACCGGCTCCGGCAAAAGCGGAGACTCCCGCTCCGGCAACGGGCGCCGCCCCTGCAGAGGGCACGAGCGACCCCGCCCGGGTGTGGCCCCAGATCGTGGACGGCCTCAAGCCCATCGCCAAGGCGTACTTCAAGACCGCGTCGGTGGAGAGCATCATGGACAATGTCGTCACCGTGCGGATCCTGCCCAACATGCCGCTCGAGAAGGCGAACGAGCAGGCACCCATGCTCACGGAGGTGCTGCGGAGGATGTGCGGGGCGAAGTACAGCGTGCAGCTCGTGAAGGACCAGACCGGTGCGACCGAGAGGCCTGCACCCGCGGCGGAGAAGACGATCGCTGATGTGGTCGCAGAAGACGCGTTCGCCCCGGTCGACCCGGCGGACATCCTCCCCCAGGAGGTCTCCGACGACCACGGCCTCGACACCCTGCGTGAGTTCTTCCCGGAAGGAAGCGTCGAGGAGGCACCGCCGAAGGGCAAGAAGAAGTAGCGCGGCGTGGCCACCCCGTACACGCCCGCAGTCCAGGCTCTCATGGACGAGTTCAGCCGTCTGCCCGGCATCGGCCCCCGCACCGCGCAGCGGGTGGCGCTTCACCTCATCAAGTCCGAGCCTGACGACGTCGCACGCCTGGCGCGCGCGATTGTGGAGGCGAAGCAGAAGGTGCGCTTCTGCGAACGCTGCTTCAACCTGTCCGACGACCAGTTCTGCACGGTCTGCAACGACGCGAAACGGGATGCCACGAAGATCTGCGTGGTGGAGGATGCCCGGGACCTGGCGGCAATCGAGCGCACCGGCGAGTTCCGCGGCACGTACCACGTGCTCCTCGGCGTGATCGACCCGCTCGCCGGGGTCGGCCACGAGGACATCAAGATCCGCGAGCTCGTCAACCGTCTCCGCACGGAGCCGGTCACCGAGGTGATCGTGTGCACCAGCAACAACACGGAGGGCGACGTCACCGCGCTCTACATCTCGCGTTGCCTGCGCCCGCTCGACATCACCGTCACCCGCATCGCGAGCGGCCTGCCCGTGGGGAGCGATCTCGAGTTCGCCGACGAAATCACTCTCGGCCGCGCGCTCTCGAACCGCACCGCGATCGAGGACTGACCGGGGCCCGCGCGTCAGTCGCGGCGGCCGGACTTGTGCGCTGCGACAGGCTGGGCGTGGTAGATCCCCGCATGGCCGCTGCTCGCGTAGGCGGCCACGCACACGACCGCGAACACCACTGCACCGGAGCCTCCGAACAGCTCCACACCGAGGACCAGCATCGCAAGGGGCGTGTTGGTCGCTCCCGCGAGAACGGCCAGCGCGCCGGCCATGGCGAAGAGCGACACGTCCGCACCGATGACATCGGCGAGGCCGGCACCCATCAGCGCACCCGTCACGAAGAGCGGGATGAACTCGCCCCCCACTAAACCACTGCCGATGGTGACGGAAGTGAGGACCAGTTTCGCCCAGGAGTCACCCTCCACCGACCCACCGAAGGCATTTGACGCAAGGTGCACCGAGAGGCCCGAGTACTCGCGCCACCCGAGGAGCAGGACGAGCGCAGCGACGACGGCCCCACCGACCGCGACCCGGCCGGGGTACCACGGCACCCAGCGCGCGAGCACACCGCGGACCCCATGGGTGAGTCTCACGAACAGCAATGCGGCGAGGCCACCAATGATGCCGAGCATGACCAGCCGCAGCGCGAGACCGGTGTCCCAGGAGAACGCCGGGACTGCCGGGAAGTGAGTGTGCTCCGTGCCGATGGCACGGACGATGCCGTCCCCCACGAAGCTGGCCACGAACGCAGGCACGATTGCCTCGTGCCGGACCCGGCCGACCCTCTGCACCTCGAGGGCGAAGACTGCCCCGGCAACGGACACGCCGAACACGGAGCCGAACCCGCCGGCGATCGCAGTCACGAGCATGACGGCCCGGTCCTGCTGGTCAAGCCCGAGGCGCCTGCTCACCGGGTCGGTCACGCCGGCGGCGAGCTGTAGCGCTGCTCCCTCGCGTCCGGACGAGCCGCCGAAGACGTGCGTGATGACGCTGCACACGAAGATGAGCACGGACATCCGCACCGGGATCCACCTGCTGTGCGAGTGGATCTGCTCGATGATCAGGTTGCTGCCGCGCTCGAGGCCCCTGCCGAGATAGTGGTAGGCGGAGCCCACGGCCAGCCCCGCGAGTGGGAGGAACCAGATGAGCAACGATGTGCCGCTGCGCGTGCGTGCGGCCCAGTCGAGCGCCTCGATGAATGCCGCGGAGAGGGCGCCGGAGACGACGCCGACGCACGAGGCGAGCACCACCCACCGGGCGACGTGTGCCGCGCGGTCGAGAGGTGCCCGGGTCACTGTGTGCCGGGGTCGCGTCAGAGGGCGCGGACGAGGATCGCGTCGCCCTGGCCGCCGCGGCGGTGGCGTTGGTGCCGCCGCTCTGTGCGGTGGCGGCGGAGCTCGTGAAGGATGGTGAGCGCCAGGCGGTTCCCGCTCATGCCGATCGGGTGGCCGAGTGCGATTGCACCGCCGTTCACGTTCACGATCTCGTCGGTGATTCCGAGTTCCTTCATGGAGGCGATGCCGACTGCGGCGAACGCCTCGTTCAGCTCGAACAGGTCGACGTCGGAGACCTTCATGTTCGCGCGGTCGAGCGCACGCAGGATCGAGCGCGCGGGCTGGTGCAGCAGCGAGGCGTTGTCAGGCCCGGCGACCATGCCGTAACCGAGGATCTCGCCGAGCGGCTTCACGCCGCGGGCCTCCGCCGCCTTCTTCGACATCACGACGACTGCGGAGCCGCCGTCGGAGATCTGGCTGGCGTTCGCCGCGGTGATCGTGCCTTCCTTGTCGAATGCCGGCTTCAGCCCGCCGAGGGAGTCCATGGTCGTGTCGGCGCGCACGCCCTCGTCGTTCTTCACCATGACCGGGTCGCCCTTGCGCTGCGGCACCCCGACCTCCACGATCTCTTCGGCGAGCTTGCCGGTGGCGATTGCCGCCGCCGCACGCACGTTCGACTTCATGGCCGCGTCGTCCTGCTGCTCACGGGTGATGCCGCCGGCCGCGTACCGCTCCGTGCCGAGACCCATCAGGCACGCATCGAACGCGCACCACAGGCCATCCTTGATGATCGCGTCGGACAGCTCGGTGTGGCCGTAGCGAAACCCGCCGCGGGCGCCCATCGCCAGGTAGGGGGCGTTGGTCATGCTCTCCATGCCGCCCGCGACCACGATGTCGGCCTCGCCGGACTGGATCATCTGGTCCGCGAGGTAGATCGAGTTGAGGCCCGACAGGCACTCCTTGTTGATGTTCACGGACGGGACGTTCATCGGGATGCCGGCCTTCGACGCGGCCTGGCGCGAGGGAACCTGGCCCTGGCCGGCCATGAGCACCTGGCCCATGATCACGTGCTCGACCTCCTCAGGCTTCACGCCGGCCCGCTCAAGCGCGGCCTTGATGGCGAAACCACCCAGGTCGGCGGCGGAGAATGACGAGAGAGCGCCGCTCATCTTGCCGATGGGGGTGCGGGCTCCTGCGACGATGTACGAACCGGCCATGTTGTGCCTCCTGGTCAGGGCAGCCGTCGGTCGGATGCCACCCCGTCAGGCTAGGAGATGGCCCCGTCCGCTTCGCTATCGTCTCGCGGATGGAAAAGATCCTCGAGGCCATCCAGAACGGCGCCACCGGCGACCAGCTGGCCGGCATCCCCCTCCCGAGCACCTACCGCGCCGCCCACGTCCTGAAGAGCGAGCAGGCCATGTGGGAGGGCACACCCTCCCACGAGAAGGACCCGCGGAAGTCCCTGCACATCGGCGAGGTGCCGATGCCCGAGATCGCCCCCGACGAGGTGGCCATTGCCGTGATGGCATCGTCCATCAACTTCAACACGGTGTGGACCTCGATCTTCGAGCCGGTCAGCACCTTCCTTCCGATGGCCCGCCTCGGCCGCGAGAGCGAGTGGGCCAAGCGCCACGACCGTGACTACCAGGTGGTCGGCTCCGATGCCTCCGGAGTGGTCCTGCGCGTCGGTAGTGCCGTGCGCACCTGGAAGCCGGGGGACAAGGTGACTGTCCACTGCAACCACGTGGACGACCAGGACCCTTCGTCGCACGACGACTCCATGATGGGCTCCAACCAGCGCATCTGGGGCTACGAGACGAACTTCGGCGGCCTCGCCGATGTCGCGATCGTGAAGGCGAACCAGTTGATGCCGAAGCCCGCGCACCTCACGTGGGAGGAGGCCGCGGTGAACGCGCTGTGCAACAGCACGAGCTACCGCATGCTCGTGTCGAAAAACGGCGCGGCCATGAAGCAGGGTGACGTCGTCCTCATCTGGGGTGCCACGGGCGGCATCGGTGCCTACGCGGTCCAGTACGTGCTGAACGGCGGCGGCATCCCGGTAGGCGTCGTGTCGTCCCCCGACAAGGCGGACATCCTGCGCGAGATGGGATGCGAGGCCGTCATCGACCGCAAGGCCGCGAACTACAGGTTCTGGAACGACGACAACACCCACAACGAGAGCGAGTGGCGCCGCCTGGGTGCGGACATCCGCGGTCTCGTGGGCGAGGACCCGGACATCGTGTTCGAGCACCCCGGCCGCAGTACGTTCGCGGCCTCGATGTACGTGGCAAAGAAGGGCGGCACCGTCGTCACCTGTGCCGCCACCAGCGGCTTCATGATGGAGTTCGACAACAGGTTCTTCTGGATGCGCCTGAAGAAGCTGGTCGGCAGCCACTTCGCCAACTACAAGGAGTCGTACGAGGCGAACCGCCTGATCGCGAAGGGCATGATCCACCCGGTGATGTCACAGGTGTTCGACCTCACCCAGACCGGCGAGGCCGCGTACCAGGTGCACCACAACATGCACGAGGGCAAGCTCGGCATCCTGTGCCTGTCCCCGCAGGAGGGTCTGGGCGTGGACGACCACGAGCTCCGCGCGAAGGTCGCCGACAAGCTGAACTGGTTCCGCCGCTAGGCGCACACGAGGAGACGACAATGCTTCTGACAGAGATTGACCACGTGGCCATCGCCGTGCGCGACCTGGAGGCCGCCATCGACTACTACAGGCGCGCATTCGGTGCCGAAGTCGAGCACCGTGAGACCGTGGAGAGCGACGGCGTGGAGGAGGCCCTGCTGAAGGTGGCCGAGAGCTACATCCAGCTGCTGACCCCGACCACTCCGGAGTCGCCGGTGGCGAAGGCAATCGAGAAGCGGGGCGAGGGACTGCACCACATCGGCTACCGCGTGAAGGACTGTGCCGAGGCCCTTGCCGCCATGATCGCGGCCGGTGCCACCCCGATCGACAAGGCCCCGCGCCCCGGCAGCCGTGGCACCACCGTGGCATTCATGCACCCGAAGGGCAGCTTCGGGACCCTGATCGAACTCGTCCAGGAGTAATCCCCACACGGTTCCCCGTGGTGTCGTGATATCATGACACCATGAAGACACGCCAGACAACCCTTCGCCTGCCCGAGGACCTCGCCGACAAGGCCGAGTTGGTCGCCCGAACCCAGGGCAAGAGCCTGAACCAGTTCGTGATTGATTCTCTGACCGTGGAGATCGACCGGGTCCGCGAGGACCGGGACTTCATGGAACTGCTCGAGGAAGTGGTCGCTCGCAACGCGGCGGTCCTTGAGTCTCTCCGCGACCACTGAGACCCTTGCAGTACGTCACTCTCCCGGAGGCACTCGTCGTCGCCGATCGGGTGCTCGGGCAGGAATTCACCCCGCTGCGGAACCCGGAACTCTGTCGATTGCTCGACTCAGCACTGCATGCACCCCAAGCAACCTTCGACGGTGTCGACCTTCTCCCGTCGACTGTCGACAAGGCGGCGAGTCTGTGTCGACACGTGTGTCTGAACCACCCGTTCCCAGACGGCAACAAGCGCATGGCCTGGGTGTTGATGTTGTTGTTCCTGCGCCTCAACGGTCACGAGATGAATGCAGATGATTTCCGTGCGATCTGCTTGCTGGTCGAGACGGCATCAAGCTCCACTTCGCACGAGGAGATCAGCAGTGCCTTCGCCCGGTGGGTGCGACCGTTGCAGCAGGCAGCCGTCTAGTAGAACGGCGACGTGAGAGAAGTTCTCTGGCCGCTTGCAGCGTTCCTGTTCGGCATCGGTGCAGCACGTCGGGCGCGTCTGGTGATCGCAGATGTCCACATGCGCGGCACCGGGTTCTTCTACGGGACCCTCAACACGAGGCCAGGTTTCCCCTTCGTCATCGCCTTCCTGAATGCGGCTGTCGTGTACGGGGTCACGCAGAGGCTCACCGGTCTCGTGGCGACGTTCGCCTTCGTGCTCTTCTCCACGAACGTCCTGCAGCAGGTCTTCGTTGACATCGACACCCATCTCCTCCCCAGGGTGCGGTCTCGTGGCGCCGCAGCAACGGGGCTGTTCCTTCTCTTCCTCGCCTCATCAGTCCAGTCAGCGTGGTCCCGGTGGTGGTGGGCGGTGCTCGGTGCTTGGCTGTCGTGGGCAGTGATGCGGGTGTTCAGGTTCCTCTCCCGGGGTGACCTGGGCGGCGGGGACGTCACCTTCGCGATGATGACCGGTCTGCACCTCGGCTGGCTGGCCATCGGCAACGTACCTCTCGCGTTGATGCTTGCCTTTGTCCTGGCGGGTCTCCAGGCTCTGGTTGTGCTGGTCGTGCGCCGCGACCAGCGCCATTTCTTTGCGTTCGGCCCGGCACTGGGTGCCGGTGCCCTGCTCACGCTCGTGTTCGAGGCAAGCCTGCGCGCGTATATCGGCGGCTGAAACCCTGTGGACCTGCCCGACCTACCATGAGCGGACACACACACGGAGGTGGGGAAATGGCAGAGCTCTCGGGAACGGTCGCAATAGTGACGGGGTCATCCAGCGGAATCGGGGAGCGCACGGCGCAGCGGCTCTCGGAACTGGGGGCGAAGGTCGTCGTCAACTCGGCGAGCAGCGTGGAGGCCGGCCGCGCTGTTGCCACGGCACTGCCGGGCGAGTCCCACTACGTGCAGGCCGACATCAGCGACAAGGACCAGTGCCAGCGGCTCCTCGACGAGACTGTCACCAGGTTCGGCGGGCTCGACCTGCTCGTGAACAACGCCGGCTGGACCACGCTTGTCCCCCACGGTGACCTGGACGCGCTGACCGACGAGATCTTCATGAAGACGTTCGAGGTGAACGTGTTCGGCACGTGGTGGCTCACGAAGGCCGCGATGCCGTTGCTCCGTGCGTCAGAGGACGGGCACGTGGTGAACATCACGTCGGTGGCAGGGGTGAGACCGATGGGGTCCTCCATCGCATACTCCATGACGAAGGCGGCCCTGAACCAGATGACCAGGTTGATGGCGAAGAGCCACGGCCCGGTGAGGTTCAACGCCGTCGCGCCCGGCCTGGTGGAGACACCGTGGACCGCCGACTGGAAGACCCAGCACGCCGGCATCGCCGCGATCAACCCGATCAAACGGTCCGCCACGCCGGACGACTGCGCGGAGGCCGTGCTCGCTCTCGTGCGCAACAAGTACGTGACCGGCGAGGTGTTCGTCGTCGACGGTGGCCTCACCCAGGTCAGCTGACCGGTGAGAGTCCACCTCATCGACGGCACGTACGAGCTGTACCGGCAGCACTTCGGCCAGGCGGTGCGCCACCGGACGCCGCCCCCGTTGTCGGCGACTCGGGGTGTCGTGACGTCCACTCTCCAGTTGCTCTCCGCTGGTGCGACCCACGTGGCGGTCTCCATGGACCACGTCATCGAGAGCTTCCGCAACGACCTCTACGACGGGTACAAGACGAGCGAGGGGATGGAGCCGGAGATTCTCGCGCAGATCCCAGTTGTTGCTGACGCCCTCGAGACGCTCGGGGTGCCCGTGTGGCGGATGGTTCGTTTCGAGGCCGACGACGGGCTGGCCGCGGGGGCTGCCGTCGCCGGAGCCGACCCGCGCGTGACACAGGTGCAGATACTCAGCCCCGACAAGGACCTGGGGCAGTGCGTGAGCGGCAACAGGATCGTGCAGTTCGACCGGCGCAACGACGCGATCATCAACGAGGATGCCGTGCGCGAGAAGTTTGGTGTGGGCCCGTCGAGCATCGCCGACTGGCTGGGGCTCGTCGGCGACACTGCCGACGGTTTCCCCGGGCTCGCCGGATGGGGAGCAAAGAGCGCGTCAGCCGTTCTCGCGGTCTACGGCCACATCGAGGCAGTGCCTGATGACGAGTCGAGATGGGCGGCCGACGGGGTGACCGTGCGCGGCGCGGCGAAGCTCGCCTCGACCCTGCGCGCCGACCGTGGGGACGCT
>JBJTCK010000053.1:0-21989 GCA_046091825.1 Actinomycetota bacterium
GGCCCTCAGGCCTGGCGGAAGGCTTGCCCTCTCCGCGTTCAGTGCCTACTTCTCCGTGCGGTACCACGATGAGGCTGTCTTCGACGCGGACACGGGCGTGTCGCACGAGGTGACGGAGGTCCGTGACGAGAGCGGCGCCCCCCGGACGGTGGACCTCTGGACCGGTTGCTACACGCCCCGGGAGCTGCGGCTGCTCTCGGCGACGACGGGTCTGCAGGTGGACGCGATCCACAGCGTGGACCCGGGTGCGTACGCCTCGGCGCCGCCGACCCTGGAGAGTTCGGAATATCTCCTGATATCGTCCAAACCGCCCTTCCACCGGTAGGGCCCCGGCCCGCCGGATCCATCGATATCCCTATCCACCCCGAAAGAAACACTTCCTTGTCCGACACATCAACTTCCACCATGGGCACCTTCGACGAGAAGGGCACCTACACCGGTCGCCAGATCACCGATCGCAACATCACCACTTCCTTCGAGGAGGCGATCGACGGCACCATGGTGAGCCTCAAGGACGGTCAGCTCGTGAAGGGCTCCGTCGTCAAGATCGACCGCGACGGCGTTCTGCTCGACGTCCGCTTCAAGACTGAGGGCGTCATCCCCGTCCGCGAGCTCGCAATCAAGAACGACGTCAACCCGCACGACGTGGTGAGCATCGGCGAGGAGATCGAGGCGCTGGTCGTCACCCTCGAGGACAAGGAAGGGCGTCTCATCCTCTCCAAGAAGCGTGCCCAGTACGAGAAGGCCTGGGGCGAGATTGAGAAGAAGAAGGAAGAGGACGGCATCGTCTCCGGCACCGTCATCGAGGTCGTCAAGGGCGGGCTCATCGTGGACATCGGGCTGCGCGGGTTCCTTCCTGCCTCCCTGGTGGAACTGCGCCGCGTGCGCGACCTGCAGCCGTACATCGGCCAGACCATCGAGGCCAAGATCATCGAGCTCGACAGGAACCGCAACAACGTGGTGCTGTCGCGCCGCGGCTACCTCGAAGAGACCCACAAGGAGAAGAGGGACCAGTTCCTCGACAACCTCAAGTCGGGCGAGGTGCGCGAGGGGACGATCTCGTCCGTCGTGGCATTCGGTGCCTTCGTGGATCTCGGCGGCATGGACGGTCTCATCCACGTCAGCGAGCTCTCCTGGAAGCACGTCGACCACCCCACGGAGATCGTCTCTGTCGGCCAGAAGGTCACGGTGAAGGTCCTCGACGTGGACATGAGCCGCGAGCGCATCAGCCTGTCTCTGAAGGCCACCCAGGCAGACCCGTGGCAGGAGTTCGCCACCAGCCACGCCGTCGACCAGCTGGTCTACGGGCGCGTCACCAAGCTCGTGCCGTTCGGCGCGTTCGTGCAGGTGGGCGACGGCATCGAGGGTCTCGTGCACATCTCGGAGATGTCCGCGCACCACGTGGAGTCGCCCGAGCAGGTCGTGACGCCCGGCGAGGAACTGTGGGTCAAGATCATCGACCTCGACCTGGCGCGCCGCCGCATCTCGATCTCCATCAAGCAGGCCGCAGAGGGCGGAGAGCTCGCTGCCGAGTACCAGGGCCAGTTCGAGGTTGACGAGCACGGCAACTGGGTGGGCGGCGACGACACCGAGCGCGAGACCGCCTGGGCGGAGTACTACAAGGAGTACGGCCAGCCCGAGGGCGAGGCCGGGGCTCCGGCAGAAGCCGCCCCGGAAGCCTGAGCAAGAGGCCCGGCCCGTGATCCTCCTGGGGCTCACCGGCGGAATCGGTTCCGGAAAGTCGACGGTCTCGTCGATGCTGGCGGCCTTGGGTGCCGTCATCATCGACGCCGACGCGATCGTCAAGGAACTGCAGGAACCCGGCGAGCCCCTGCTGGCCGAGCTGGCGGCCGAGTTCGGGGCGTCCATCCTGCGTGAGGACGGTTCTCTTGACCGCCTGGCGCTCGCCGGCATTGCCTTCGCCGACAAGGAGAAGGTCGCCGCGCTGAACAAGATCGTCCACCCCGCCGTGGGCAGGGAGATGAACAGGCGTCTCGAGGAGCAGCGCGGCACGGACAACGTGGTCGTCCTCGACATCCCGCTCCTGGCGGAGAACCCGCGCGAGGGCCTGTGCGGCGTGATCGTGGTGGACGTGCCGGTCGACACGGCCGTCGGCAGGCTGATGGAGCAGCGCGGTTTCTCCGAGGAGGACGCACGCGCGCGCATCGCGAACCAGACGAGCAGGGAGAAGCGGATGGAGATCGCCGACAAGGTGATTGACAACGCGGGGTCCCTGGATGAGCTTCGTGCACAGGTGGACGAGGTGTGGCGGTGGGCCGTCGCGTTGCCGCCCGCCGCACCGGACGCCGGTCGGCAGGCACCCCGCGAGGAGGCGCCCGAAGCCGGAGCCGCCCCGGGCGCCTAGCAACAAGCGATGGGTACGCTTCGTGCGTGCCCGACTTCAAGGTGATCTCCGAGTTCTCACCGGCCGGGGACCAGCCGAAGGCGATCGCACAGCTCTCCGATGGCATCGCGGCCGGGGAGCGGTTCCAGACCCTGCTGGGCATCACGGGATCAGGCAAGTCGGCAACGGTCGCATGGACCATCGAGGCCACGCAGCGCCCCACACTGATCCTGGCACCCAACAAGAGCCTCGCCGCGCAGCTGGCGCAGGAGATGAAGGAGTTCTTCCCCGAGAACCGTGTCGAGTTCTTCGTGAGCTACTACGACTACTACCAGCCGGAGGCGTACATACCCTCCAGCGACACGTACATCGAGAAGGACTCGTCCATCAACGACGAGATCGACCGTCTGCGCCACTCGGCAACCGCGGCCCTGCTGACCCGGCGGGACACGATCGTCGTGGCGAGCGTCTCGTGCATCTACGGCATGGGTGACCCGGCGGAGTACAAGGGCCAGCTGCTGGAGCTGCACGTGGGCGTGGACTACGACCAGCGGAGCATGCTGCGCCGCCTCGTGGACCTGCAGTACGACCGCAACGACATGACGCTCGGGCGCGGGAACTTCCGCGTCAGGGGCGACACCGTGGAGATTCATCCCGCCTATGAGGAGTCGGTCGTGCGGGTGGAGATGTTCGGCGACACCATCGACCGGATCACCATGATCGACCCGGTCACCGGCGAGCAGCTCGGCGAGGTGAGCGAGCTGATCGTGTTCCCGGCCACGCACTACGTGGCGGGTGACGAGCGGATGCTGAGGGCAGTGCAGGGCATCGAGAAGGAACTGCAGGAACGTCTCGCCGAGTTCGAGAGACAGGGGAAGCTGCTGGAGTCGCAGCGCCTGCGCATGCGCACGCAGTACGACCTGGAGATGATCCAGGAGATGGGCTACTGCAACGGCATCGAGAACTACTCCATGCACATCGACGGCCGCCAGCCCGGGGAGCCTCCCTTCACGCTGCTCGACTATTTCCCGCCGGACTACCTGCTCATCATCGACGAGAGCCACGTGGCGGTGCCCCAGCTGCACGCCCAGTACGCGGGCGACAGGAGCCGCAAGGACACCCTCGTGGACCATGGTTTCCGGCTGCCCAGTGCCCGTGACAACAGGCCCCTGCGGTTCGAGGAGACGATGGAACGGATCAACCAGTGCGTCTTCATGTCCGCCACACCGGCCGACTTCGAGCTGAAGCACAGCGCCAGGGTGGTGGAGCAGATCGTTCGCCCCACCGGCCTCGTCGACCCCGAGGTCATCGTGCGGCCGACCAAGGGCCAGATCGACGACCTGATCGAGATGGTCCGTGAGCGCACCGAGAGGGAGGAGAGGATCCTCGTCACCACGCTCACGAAGAAGATGGCCGAGGACCTGACCGAGTACCTGCTGGAGCAGGGCCTGAGGGTGCGCTACCTGCACAGCAACATCGACACGATGCAGCGAATCGAGATCCTGAGGTCGCTGAGGCTCGGCGAGTTCGACGTGCTGGTCGGGATCAACCTCCTGCGCGAGGGCCTCGACCTGCCCGAGGTCTCCCTCGTCTGCATTCTCGATGCCGACAAGGAGGGTTTCCTCCGCAGCGAGACATCGCTGATCCAGATGATCGGCAGGGCGGCCCGCAACGTGGCGGGCCAGGTGGTGATGTACGCGGACAAGATCACGCCGTCGATGGAGCGTGCCATCGGGGAGACGAGGCGCCGCCGCGAGATGCAGATCGCGTACAACGCGGAGCACGGCATCAACCCCACGACCATCCGCAAGGCGGTGGGCGACATCCTGTCCGTCCTCGGGGTGGACGAGGGCAGTGCGGTCCCGGGCAGGGGCCAACGACGCAACCGCGAACGGGAGAAGGTCAAGTCGGAGATCAAGTCCCTTCCCCAGCAGGAGCTCATGCGCCTGATCCAGACCCTCGAGGAGGAGATGCACGAGGCCGCGGCGGGCCTGAAGTTCGAGTATGCCGCACGTCTCAGGGACGAGATCAACGAGATGAGGCGGGAGCTTCGTGACGCGAAGTGAGCAAAAAGTAGTGTCTGTGCGTGGCTGAGAAAATCGTGGTGCGCGGCGCGCGCGAGCACAACCTGAAGAACATCAGCCTGGAACTGCCGCGCGACCGGCTGATCGTGTTCACTGGTCTCTCCGGGTCCGGGAAGAGCAGCCTGGCCTTCGACACGATTTACGCAGAGGGCCAGCGGCGCTATGTGGAGAGCCTCTCGGCCTACGCACGCCAGTTCCTCGGGCAGATGGACAAGCCGGACGTCGACGTGATCGAGGGGCTCAGCCCCGCTATCTCGATCGACCAGAAGTCGGCATCGCGCAACCCGCGCTCCACCGTCGGCACCATCACCGAGGTGTACGACTACCTGAGGCTTCTCTACGCGCGCATTGGTGTGCAGCACTGCCCGAACGACGGCACCCGGCTGCAGCGCCAGACCCCGCAGCAGATCGTCGATCGGATCATGGGCCTGCCGGAGGGCACACGGTTCCAGGTGCTCGCGCCCGTGGTGAGGGGCCGCAAGGGCGAGTACGACACGTTGCTCGCCGACATCGCAGGCCAGGGCTTCGTGCGCGCGCGCATCGACGGGGAGACCCACGACATCAACGAGTTCCTCAAGTCGGGCACCAAGCTCGCGCGGTACGAGCAGCACACCATCGAGGTGGTCGTCGACCGTCTCGTGCGCCGCGACGACATCGACAGACGCCTCTCGGACTCGCTCGAGACCGCCCTGCGCCTCGCTGAGGGCGTCGCCGAGGTGGAGCTGGTGGCCAAGGACGAGTCTGACAACGAGATTCTCACGTTCTCCCAGCACCTCGCCTGCCCGAAGTGCGGCGACAGCCTGGACGAGCCCGCACCGCGCAACTTCTCCTTCAACTCGCCGTTCGGGGCCTGCCCGCACTGCGACGGACTCGGCACCAAGTTCGAGGTCGATCCCGACCTCGTCATCCCCGATGACTCCATGGCTCTCTCCGAGGGGGCGATCGCGCCGTGGCGCAGTGCCCACACCGGGTACTTCAACCGCATGCTCCAGGCCGTCGCCGAGGAGGAGGGAATCGACCTCGACAGGCCCTTCGCCAAGCTCACGGCGAAGCAGAAGAAGCTCGTGCTCCACGGCCGCGAGGGTGCGATGGTCGTCAAGTTCCGCAACCGCTTCGGCAAGGTGCGGCAGTTCTCCAGCCAGTACGAGGGCGTGATCCCGTGGATCAAGCGCCGTCACGAGGACGCCGAGAGCGACTGGACCCGCGAGCAGTTCGAGTCCTACATGCGCGAGGTGCCCTGCTCTGACTGTGCGGGTGCGCGCCTCAAGCCGTCCTCGCTGGCCGTGAAGGTGAACGACAGGAACATCTCCGAGGTCTGCGACATGTCCATCGCCGACTCTGCGGCGTTCCTCGCGGGGCTCACGCTGGGGGAACGGGACCGCATCATCGCCGAGAGGATCACGAAGGAGATCAACGCCCGGCTCGGGTTCCTGCTCGATGTCGGGCTCGACTACCTCACTCTCTCCCGGGCGGCGGGCACGCTCGCCGGCGGCGAGGCGCAGCGCATCCGGCTCGCCAGCCAGATCGGTTCCGGGCTGGTCGGCACGCTGTACGTTCTCGACGAGCCGAGCATCGGCCTCCACCAGAGGGACAACCGCAGGTTGATCGACACGCTCCACAGGCTCCGCGACCTGGGGAACACCGTGATCGTCGTGGAGCACGACGAGGACACCATCAAGGAGTCCGACTGGATCGTCGACATCGGTCCCGGCGCGGGCGAGCACGGCGGCGCCGTCGTCTACAGCGGACCCGTCACGGGCATCGAGAAGGTGAAGGACTCCGTCACGGGGTCGTACATCTCGGGCAGACGGTCGATCCCGGTGCCCGCCCGGAGGCGACAGCCCTCTGGTGACGCCATCACCGTCCGCGGCGCGCGCGAGCACAACCTCCGTGACATCGACGTGGAGATACCGCTCGGGTGTTTCGTGGCGGTCACCGGTGTCTCGGGCAGCGGCAAGAGCACGCTCATCCGCGACATCCTGCTCCCGGCCATGATGCAGCGCATCTACAAGTCCAAGGAGGCCCCCGGCAAGCACCGCACGGTGGAGGGGATCGACGCGATCGACAAGGTCATCGACATGGACCAGTCGCCGATCGGGCGCACCCCGCGCTCGAACCCGGCCACGTACACCGGTGTGTTCGACGGCATCAGGAAGCTCTTCGCCGCCACACCCGAGGCCAAGGTGCGCGGCTACCAGCCCGGTCGTTTCAGTTTCAACGTGCAGGGCGGGCGTTGCGAGGCCTGCTCGGGCGACGGGACCATCAAGATCGAGATGCACTTCCTGCCCGACGTGTACGTTCCGTGCGAGGTCTGCAAGGGGGCCCGCTACAACCGGGACACCCTCGAGATCACGTTCAAGGGTCGCAACATCGCCGAGGTCCTGGACATGCCGATCTCCGAGGCACTCGATTTCTTCTCGAACCAGCCTGCAATCGCGCGGCACATGCAGACCCTCGTGGACGTGGGCCTTGGCTACGTGCGTCTGGGGCAGAGCGCCCCGACTCTCTCGGGGGGCGAGGCGCAGCGCGTGAAGCTCGCCTCCGAACTGGCGAAGCGTTCCACGGGCCACACCATGTACCTGCTCGACGAGCCCACGACGGGTCTGCACTTCGAGGACGTCAACCGTCTCCTCACGGTCCTCTCGCGCCTCGTCGACCAGGGCAACACGGTGCTCGTCATCGAGCACAACCTGGACGTCATCAAGACCGCTGACTGGCTGATCGACCTGGGGCCCGAGGGCGGCACCGGGGGCGGTGACATCGTCATCCAGGGCACCCCTGAGACAGTCGCTGCCTGTGCGGAGAGCCACACCGGCAGGTTCCTCGCGCCGATGCTGGGACTGGAGCCGGCGCACGGCCCCCGCACGAAGAACCGCACGAAGAACCCCCCGAAGAACTCCCCAAAGAGCGACGTTCCCGCTGCGAAGAAGTCGGCGGCAGTAGCCACGAAGCCGCGCGCATCGTCGGGCAAGAAGCCGGGTCCTGCCGCAAAGGCAAACAGCGGCGCTTCCCGTACCCGGGCAAAGAAGGCCTGACCATGGCGGTGCAGAAGCCCGCGAGCGGATCTGTGCCCACTACGCCGGGCTCGTACCAGTTCAAGGACGAGCACGGTCGGGTCATCTACGTGGGGAAGGCCTCGAACCTCCGGTCCCGCCTGTCCAGCTACTTCCAGGACCCGGCCGTCCTCCACCCGCGGACCGCCGCCATGGTGGCTGCGGCGCATTCGGTGGAGTGGATCGAGGTGCGCAACGAGGTCGAGGCGCTGATGCTCGAGTACAGCCTCATAAAGCAGCACAGGCCCCGGTTCAACGTGCGGCTGCGCGACGACAAGAGCTACCCGTTCCTCGCCATAACCGTTGACGAGCAGTGGCCTAGGGCCGTCGTGATGCGGGGGACCAAGCGAAAGGGCACGCGGTATTTCGGGCCGTTCGCGCATGCGTACGCCATACGCGAGACGCTCGACCTGCTGCTGCGCACCTTTCCCGTGCGCACGTGCAGCCAGGGGAAGTTCAACCAGCACGCCCGTCTCGGCCGGCCCTGCCTGTTGTTCCACATCGAGAAGTGCGCCGGTCCGTGCGTGGGCGAGGTGGACGAGGGCACGTACGCAGGGTACGTGGAGAGAATGAGTGCCTTCCTGGACGGACGCACGGATGCCGTGGTCGAGCACCTGGAGAACGAGATGCGGGCCGCGTCGGACTCCCTCAATTTCGAGGCAGCCGCACGGCTGCGTGACCGACTCGCGAGCGTGCAGCGCGCGGTCGAGAAGCAGCAGATGGCGGGGGAGAAGGACGAGGACCTGGACGTCATCGGCATTGCCGACGACGAGCTCGAGGCATCGGTGCAGGTCTTCTTCGTGCGCAACGGCAGGGTCGTGGGGAGAAAAGGCTTCATCGTGGACAAGGTCGAGGACCTCGGTGCCGGCGGGCTCGTGGACCGCATCCTCGAGGAGCTCTATGGCGACACGCCGCCTCTCGGAATCCCGCGCACGGTCCTCGTCCCCGTCATGCCCACCGACCCGGGGCTGTACTCCGAGTGGCTGACCTCGTCGCGGGGCACCCAGGTGCAGGTGCGCGTGCCCCAGCGCGGCGACAAGCGAGAGCTCGCCGAGACGGTCACCCACAACGCCCGCGAGGAGTTCCTGCGGAGCCGCATGAGGCGGGCAGCCGACCACAACACGCGCAGCCGTGCGCTCAGCGAGATCCAGGACCTGCTCGGGCTGCCCGAGGCGCCGCTGCGCATCGAGTGCTACGACATGGCCCACCTGCAGGGCACTGACTACGTGGGTTCGATGGTCGTGCTGGAGGACGGCCTGCCGAACAAGCGCGAGTACCGGCGCTTCAAAGTGGGGGTCCCCGGCAACGACGACTACGCCGCCATGCGCGAGGTGCTCACGAGGAGGCTGTCGGCCTATGTCGAGGAACGTGACAGGCCCGTCACTGAACGCGGCGAGAAGCCGGGGAAGTTCGCCTACCCACCGCAACTGCTCCTTGTGGACGGGGGCAAGGGGCAACTTGCTGTGGCGGAGCAGGTCGTGCGCGACCTCGGGCTGGAGGACGAGATCCCGGTTGCCTCCCTCGCCAAGCGCTTCGAGGAGGTCTTTGTGCCGGGGCAACAGGCGCCCGTCCGAATCCCCCGCGGCAGCGAGGCGCTGTTCATGCTGCAGCGGATCCGCGACGAGGCGCACCGATTCGCGAACACGTTCCACCGCGAGCTCCGGGGAAAGAGGATGGTGTCCTCTTCGCTCGACGGCATCCCGGGACTCGGCGAGACGAGGGCAAAGAGACTGGTCAAGGAGATGGGCGGCGTGAACGCGGTCAAGAAGGCGTCACGCGAGGATCTCGCCCTGCTGTCCTGGCTGCCGGCAGCCGTGGCCGATGCCATCCACGCCCGCTTTCACCCGGCGGCAGAGGGCACCGAAGCCGTCCCGCCCGTAGATTCACCGCATGACATCTGACTCCCTGTGGGACCGGCACGCCCAGTGGTGGATAGACGGCTTCACGGCGGGGGCGGACCCCGAGTACGAGGAGCAGATCATCCCTCTCGCCGTGGAGGAGCTCGGCGGGGCCGGGCACGTGCTCGACGTCGGATGCGGGGACGGCCAGATCTCCCGTGCGCTCGCCGGCACCGGGTGCTCCGTGACGGGGATCGACCCGACGCGCCGCAACCTGGAGGTGGCGCGCGAGCGGGCCGGCGGGCCGGAGTACATGGAGGGCTCGGCCACTGACCTTTCCTTCCCGGACGCCCACTTCGATGCTGTCGTTGCGTGCCTCGTCTTCGAGCACATCGACGACGTGGATGCCGCCATCGCCGAGGTGTCCCGCGTGCTGCGTCCCGGGGGGAGGTTCGCCTTCTTCCTGAACCACCCGTTGCTGCAGACACCGGGCAGCGGCTGGATCGACGACCACATGGTGGAGCCCCCGGAGCAGTACTGGCGGATCGGCCCGTACCTGGTGGAGACAGAGACGGTCGAGGAGGTCGAGCTCGGTGTCCACATCCGCTTCCTGCACAGGCCGCTGTCCCGGTACGTGAACACGATGATCGCGCACGGCCTCGCGGTTGAACGCATGGTGGAGCCGGAGCCGCCCGCTGGGTTCCTGGAGCGTGCACCGGAGTACCCCCTCGCCAGGACCGTCCCGCGGCTGCTGTACATGCGCGCCGTCAAGAGCTGACCCCAGTTAGTCTCGGCATCAATGGCCGACATCCTCGTCATCACCGGGTTGTCCGGGGCCGGTCGGTCGCAGGCCGCGGACGACCTCGAGGACCTCGGGTGGTTCGTGGTGGACAACCTGCCGGTCGCGCTCCTGGACAAGGTCGTGGAACTCTCCGGCGAGGCGGGCGGCGAAATCGAGCGGCTCTGCCTGGTGGTCGGCAACGCGCGGCACCAGGCCGGGATCCTTGGGGCCACGGTCAACCTGCGCACGCAGGGCCACCGTGTCCGGATCATGTTCCTCGACGCGTCGACACGCGAACTTGTGCGCAGGTACGAGGCGACGCGGCGGAAGCACCCCATGAGCGACGGCACGAAGGGTCTGGAGGAGGTCATCGAGGCCGAACGAGCAGCGGTGGCGGAGGTCAAGGCGTCCGCCGACCTCATCATCGACACGACGGGCCTGACGGTCCACCAGCTGAAGGCGCAGCTGAACGGGCGCTTCGGGCCGGAGTCGCCGGTCGACTCCCTGCAGGTGACGGTGATGTCGTTCGGCTTCAAGCACGGTGTCCCGATCGACGTGGACACGGTCTTCGATGTGCGCTTCCTGCCCAACCCCCACTGGGACGAGGCACTGCGGCCGCTCACGGGACTCGATCCTGCCGTGTCGGGATACGTGCTCGGTGAGGACCTCGCCGGCGCGTTCCTCGACCGAGTGACATCCCTCCTCGACCTCGTGCTGCCCGCCTATGTGGCCGAGGGACGCAGTTACCTGACGATCGGTGTCGGGTGCACGGGGGGCAGGCACAGGTCGGTGGCCGTGGTGGAGGCCCTCGCGGGGCACCTCCGCGGCACGGGGTACAGCCCCAGGGTGTCGCACCGTGACCTGAGTCTCTGAGACGGTGGTACTGCTGCCATCGGCCTCCCGTCGGAGCAGGGAACTAGGGTGTCCCGCGGCAACGGTGCCCCTCTTCGAAAGGACCTCCTCGTGACTGTTCGTGTTGGAATCAACGGTTTCGGCCGCATCGGCCGCAACTTCTTCAGGGCCGTCGCCGCCAGAGGTGCAGACGTGGAGATCGTCGCCGTGAACGATCTCGGCTCGCTGAAGACGATGGCGCACCTGCTCAAGTACGACTCCGTGCTCGGTGTCCTCCCGAACGAGATCAAGGCTGTGGAGAACGGCATCAGCATCGACGGGAAGGTCCTGAAGGTCCTCTCCGAGCGCGACCCCAAGTCGCTTCCGTGGGGCGAACTCAAGGTCGACCTGGTCATCGAGTCCACCGGCTTCTTCACCGACCGCGACAAGGCCGCGGCCCATCTCGAGGCAGGTGCGCCCCTCGTGATCGTGTCCGCCCCGTCGAACGGTGCCGACGCCACGTTCGTGTACGGCATCAACCACGGTGACTTCGACCGCGGCAAGCACAAGGTGGTGTCCAATGCCTCCTGCACCACCAACTGCTTCGTGCCGATGGTCAAGGTTCTCGATGATGCCTTCGGCATCGAGAACGGGCTCATGACGACCATCCACGCCTACACGGGCGACCAGCAGCTCGTGGACGGCCCCCACAGCGACCTGCGCCGTGCGCGCGGGGCCGCAATCAACATCACCCCCACGAGCACCGGTGCCGCCCGGGCGACCTCGCTCGTGCTCGAGGCAATGAAGGGCCGTCTCGACGGCACCTCGCTGCGGGTCCCCGTCCCCACTGGTTCCGTCACGGACTTCGTGGCGAACCTCAAGAAGCCCGCCACGGTGGAGGAGATCAACGCCGCGTTCCGCGCTGCCGCCGACGGCCCGATGAGGGGCGTGCTCGAGTACACGGACGCGCCGATCGTCTCCAGCGACATCGTGACGAACCCGCACAGCTGCGTCTTCGACAGCGAGCTGACCATGAGCATGGGCACGCTCGTGAAGGTGCTCGGCTGGTACGACAACGAGTGGGGGTACTCCAACCGTCTCGTCGACCTCGTGCTCCACACCGGCAAGAGCTGACATGACGAGGATCCCCGTCCTGGAGGACCTCGGTGACGTCGCGGGGAAGCGCGTCCTGGTGCGCACGGACTTCAACGTCCCGATGGAGGGACCGGATGATGCCCGTCGCATCACCGACGACTTCAGGATCAGGGCTGCGCTGCCCACGATCACATGGTTGACGGAGCGCGGCGCGTCGGTCGTCTGTGCCACGCACCTGGGCCGTCCGAAGGGTGCGCCCGAGAAGAAGTACTCGCTCGAGCCGGTCCGCGCACGACTTGCGGAGCTGGCGCCGGGGGTCGAACTGCTCGAGAACCTCCGTTTCAGCGCGGGGGAGGAGAGGAACGACCCTGATTTCGTCGCATCCCTCGTGAGGGGAGTCGACATGTACGTGGACGACGCATTCGGTGCCGCCAACCGTGCCCATGCATCCATAGTGGGGCCGCCGCGCACTCTTCCCTCGGCAGCGGGCCGTCTGCTCCAGCGCGAGGTGGAGGTCCTCGGGGGCCTGCGGGCCAACCCGAAACGGCCGTTCGTCGCGGTCCTCGGCGGGGCGAAGGTCAGCGACAAGCTGGGCGTAATCGAGTCGTTGCTGCAGGTGGTTGACGCCCTCGTCATCGGTGGCGGCATGTGCTTCACCTTCCTCGCGGCCCAGGGCTATCCCGTGGGGGACTCCATCTGCGAGCTCGACCAGATCGCCACGTGCAGGCGCCTCCTCGATGGGGGGAAGCCCATCCATCTCCCCGAGGACATCGTGGGCCTGGACGCCGCGGGGCGGTTCGCCACATTCGGGGTCCGGCTCCCTGACGGCGCCAGGGGCCTGGACATCGGTCCGGGCACTGCCGCGGCGTTCTCCGACGTGATCATGGATGCCCGCACAGTCTTCTGGAACGGTCCGATGGGCATGTTCGAGGACGACCGTTTCGCCGCGGGAACACGGACTGTCGCGGAGGCTGTCGCTGCGACCAAGGCCTTCACCGTGGTCGGCGGCGGCGACAGCGCTGCAGCCCTGGCCCAGTTCGGTCTCGACGACGAGGTCGACCATGTCTCGACCGGCGGCGGGGCCTCGCTCGAGTTACTCGAGATCGGGGACCTCCCCGGACTCGCCGCATTGAGAGGTGCACCGAATGCCCGCTGAGACCCGCAGGCCGCTCATCAGCGGCAACTGGAAGATGAACCAGAACCACTATGAGGCGATCCAGCTGGTCCAGAAGCTGACGTACCTGGTCGGCAAGGACGACTTCGGGGCTGTCGACGTGAGCCTGCACCCCCCTTTCACGGACATCAGGAGCGTGCAGACGCTCATCGAGGCCGATGACCTGAAGTTCGCACTCGGCGCGCAGAACTGCCACCAGGAGGACAAGGGTGCCTTCACAGGTGAGGTGTCGCCCGTGTTCCTCCAGAAGCTCAACGTGTCCTATGTGATCGTGGGGCACAGCGAACGAAGGGAACTGTTCGGCGAGACCGACATTGCCGTCAGGGAGAAGGTGTCCGCAGTGCTGAGGCACAGGATGACTCCGATCGTGTGCGTCGGCGAGACGCTCGAGGAGCGGGAGGCAGGCACCACGATGGAGAAGGTGACGGGGCAGGTCCGGGCTGCCCTGGACGGCTGCTCGCCCGCCCAGGCCGGGTCCCTCGTCGTCGCGTACGAGCCAATCTGGGCGATCGGGACGGGCCGCACGGCGACGGCCGCCGATGCCCAGGAGGTCTGTGCGGCCGTGAGGGCCACGGTGGCTTCCGTCGCGAATGCCGAGGCAGCTGCCTCTGTGCGGATCCAGTACGGGGGCTCCGTGAAGGCTGGCACCATCAAGGAGCTCATGGCCCAGCCCGATGTGGACGGTGCCCTGGTCGGGGGCGCCAGCCTGGACCCCGAGGAATTCGCCCGGATCATCCAGTACCGACTCCACGAGAGCCCGCAAGCCTGATATACGGGTCTTTCCAGCCCAAGGGCCTCCGGTGATAGGTTCTACGTGCCGTGCTCACCGGGGAGGGGTGCCGGCCGGGTCCGCCCGTTTCCTCCCCACCAACCGACCAGGGAGGTCACTAGTGAGGAACATCCGGAAGAGCACCAGGCTCGCCGGCGGTCTGCTGGGCTCGGTCCTTCTTCTCGCCGCGTGTGGCGGGGGGAGCGACAGTGCTTCGGACACGACGGCGGCAGGCGGCGGCAGCGGGTCAGGCGACTCAGCCATGACCATCACGTACGACATTGCCGACGAGGCGGTCTGGGAGGACGGCACCCCGATCACGGTGGCTGACTTCCAATGCACCTTCGACGCCATCATGAACACCACGGGTGCCATCAGCACCTCTGGCTACGACAAGATCACCTCCGTCGAGGCCGGCGACTCCGACAAGCAGGTCGTGGTCGACTTCAAGGAGCTCTACGCGCCCTACAAGGGCCTGTTTGGTGGCCTCATCAAGAAGGGTGCCGTCGCGAACTGCAGCGACATCTCGGGTGACTTCAGCACGTCGTTCAACTACTCGGGCACCGAGTGGAAGATGGAGTCCTGGAGCGCGGACCAGGTGGTCTACGTCCCTAACGAGAACTACTGGGGCCCCCGCAAGGTGGGCGAAGGCGTGAAGAAGCTGGTCATGGTCCCGAGGCCGGAGACCCAGATCACCGACCTCAAGGCCGGCTCCGTCGACTTCATCTACCCGCAGTTCTACGCGGGCATCACCGATGAGCTCGCCGACCCCAACGTCAAGACCGTCCTGAACTACGGCGGCGACTACGAGGCGCTTTACATGAACCTCGGCGTCGACGGCAAGAACACGACAGCTGACGGCGAGAAGACCCGTCCGTTCGCCGACAAGGCGTTCCGCGAGGCGTTCTACAAGTCGATCGACCTGGAGGCACTCTTCAAGCAGATCTACATCCCGATCGCCTCTGACGCGACCCTGCTGACCTGCGGCCCGATCATCCCCGGTGCGTACTGCCCCGAGGGCATCTTCGGCAACAAGTACGACCAGGATGCCGCCGACAAGCTGATGGAGGATGCCGGTTACGAGAAGAACGGCGAGGGCCTCTGGGCGAAGGACGGCACCGCGCCGAAGATCGAGTGGGTCATCAACACGGGCAACGTCCGTCGCGAGTCCACCCAGGCATACCTCATCCCGCTGCTGAAGAAGGCCGGCTTCAACGTGGTCGCCTACAACTGCGACGCGGAGTGCTACTTCCAGAAGCGCCTGCCCGGCATGGACTACGACCTCGCCATGTACATCAGCACCGCCCCGCCGGACCCGGCCTATCTGGTCCCCAGCTTCAGCGGTGACCAGGTGCCCACCGAGGCCAACAACCAGACCGGCCAGAACTTCCAGGGCTGGGTCAACGACGCCGCCACGGAGGCACTGAAGGAGTCGGACAAGGAGATTGACGAGGCCAAGCGCGCCGAGCTGATCAAGTCCGCCATCGTCGAGATGGACAAGGACTACATCCTCATCCCGCTCTTCCAGTTCCCGAAGTCGGGCGCTTACCGCACCGACCGTGTGGACAACGTGGAGGGTGAGCTGAACAACTACGCGGCGTTCAACGACACCTACCAGTGGAAGGACCTCGACGGTGACGGCCAGATCGTGATCGGCGCGGAGCAGTGGCCGGGTTGCCTCAACCCCGTCACCGAGTGCGCCAACTCGTCCTGGTACGTCTGGACAGTCGCAAACGTCCTGATGCCCGGTGTGTACCGCACCACCAACGACGGCAAGTACGTCGTGACCGAGCTGCTGAAGTCCGAACCCAAGGTCGAGACCAAGTAGCACGGCACAAGCCGACGGGATTCACCGTGGGTGCGGGGTTCGCGAGAGCCCCGCACCCACGCCCCGTTCGGGCCTGATTTCGTCCCGGGGCCCGGGGACATCAAGCAGTCCACGAGGGAGGGTGTGATGCTTCGGTACTCGTTGCGCCGCGCAGTCTGGCTGCTACCGACCCTCATTCTCGTGACGTTCCTCGTGTACGTGGCCCTCCGGCTCGGTACGGACCCCTTGGCCAGCTACAGGCGGACCAACATCCGGGTCTCGAAGAAGAAGGTCGACGAGTACATCGCCGCGAACGGCCTGTACAGCGGTGCGTTCGGGTACGTGCGCGGGTACTTCCAGTGGCTGTGGGGCTTCGTGACGCTCGACTGGCCGCGAAGCATCAAGGGGAGCCGCGA
Source organism: Actinomycetota bacterium (assembly GCA_046091825.1). Taxonomy (GTDB): domain Bacteria; phylum Actinomycetota; class Acidimicrobiia; order Acidimicrobiales; family Ilumatobacteraceae; genus UBA2093. The sequence goes on from JBJTCK010000053.1 coordinate 16,193, forward strand.
GGTGTGGCCCCACCTGAAGGACGCGCTCGCGAACTCGCTGCGTCTGGGCCTTGTCGCATCCTTCGTGGGAATCCTCGTCGGCAATGCGTTCGGCGTGCTCGCCGCCCTGCGTCCCGGGCGGTTGCGCGACACTCTCGTGAACTCCACGGCTCTCGTCGGCCTGGCGGTGCCGCCGTTCGTCTCTGCACTGCTCCTGCAGCTGCTGTTCGCCGTCTACTGGCAGAAGTGGTTCGGCTACGCGCTCTTCCCCGTGTCGGGCGTGTACCCGGCCGGGCACCAGGGTTTTGACCTCCTCCTGATGATCAAGCACATGGCGCTGCCGGTCATCGTCGTGTCCATCCAGTCGATTGCGGTCTACTCGCGCTACATGAGGGCGTCCCTGCTGGACGTGCTGAACAGCGAGTACATGCGCACGGCCAGGTCGAAAGGCATCTCGGAGAGGCGGGTTCTCGTCCATCACGCGCTCAGGAATGCCCTCATCCCCGTGACCACACTCGCCTTCCTGGACGTGGGGGCTGTCGTCGGCGGGCTCATCATCACGGAGGGCCTGTTCGAGTACCCGGGCATGGGACGCTTCTTCCTGGTGGCATACAGCAACGGGGACTTCCCCGAGCTGATGCCGTGGATGGTCCTCATCATCGGGTCCGTGGTCGTCTTCAACCTCTTCGCTGACATCGCGTATGCCAAGCTCGACCCGAGGATCCGCCTTGGCTGACGAGACAGTGACCGCTCTCGACGCTGCAGTCGGGCTGACCGCGGAGTCCCTCTCCCCGGGCAGGCTCGCCTTCCGTCGGTTCCTGACGCACAAGGCCGCCGTCATCTCCGTCGGTGTCCTCGTCCTGCTCATCCTGTGGGTGCTCCTGTCGCCGTGGACGGCCAGGTACGGGGTGAATGAGCAGGTGTTCGACATCTCCCAGGGGCCGAACCAGAACCTCCCGCCTGCCTCCTTCGCGTGGTTCGGCACCGACATCATCGGCCGTGACGTGTACAGCCGCGTCCTGTACGGGGTCAGGGTGTCGCTCATCATCGGTCTCGCCTCGGCCGTGTTCTCCCTTGCTCTCGGCGCGCTCATCGGTGCGGTCGCCGGGCTGAAGGGTGGCCTCTTCGACGACATCGTGATGAGGGTCACGGACATCTTCCTGGCGTTCCCGTTCCTCGTGGCGCTGCTCGTGGTCAGGAACATGTTCGGAGCTGTCGGCTGGATCACGTTCCTTGTCGGCGAGCCCAGCTCCATCCGTTTCATGGTCTTCCTCTTCGCGGTGTTCGGCTGGATGGGCGTCGCGCGCGTTCTGCGCGCGCAGGTGATGTCCCTGAAGGAGCGCGAGTTCGTGGAGGCGGCGCGGGCCCTCGGAGCGTCCAATTCGCGCATCATCCTGCGCCACCTGCTCCCGAACTCGATCGGACCGATGCTCGTGGCCCTCAGCCTCGGAGTCGTCGGGGCCATCGTCAGCGAGGCGACGCTCTCGCTCTTCGGGTACGGACCGGACCCCGGGACGGGCGCAACGTCCCTCGGTCTCCTCGTTGCCGGGTCCAAGTCGGCGGTGAGGGCCGGCTACTGGTGGCTCGCGCTCTACCCGTTTGCGGCATTGCTCGTCATCACGCTGTGCGTGTCGTTCATCGGGGACGGTCTTCGCGACGCGTTCGACCCGAAGCACGGGGGAGGACGTTGATGGACCCGGTTCTCTCCATCAGGGACCTGCACGTCTCCTTCGACACCCCCGCGGGGAGGGTCCAGGCCGTGAGAGGGGTCTCCCTCGACGTCCAGCCCGGCGAACTGGTCGGGATCGTGGGGGAGTCCGGGTCCGGCAAGTCGGTCTCGTTCCTGTCCATCATGGGACTGCTGCCGCGGACGGCGAGCGTCACGGGGTCTGCAACGGTTGCGGGCACGGAGATGATCGGTGTTCCGGAGTCCCAGGTCAGGGCGCAGCGAGGCAAGAAGATCGCCATGATCTTCCAGGATCCGCTCTCGGCCCTGAATCCCGTCCACCGTATCGGTGCCCAGATAGTGGAGATGATCCGGGCCCACCAGGACGTGCCGAAGGAGGCTGCTCACAGCCGGGCAGTCGAGCTCCTCGACCTTGTGGGGCTGCCGCAGCCTGACGTGAGGGCCAACCAGTACCCCCATGAGTTCTCGGGCGGCATGCGCCAGAGGGTGATGATCGCGATGGCGATCGCGAACGACCCGGACGTGCTCATCGCCGACGAGCCCACGACTGCGCTCGACGTGACCGTTCAGGCCCAGATCTTGGACGTCATCGAGAACGTGAGGCGCCAGCTGCGCACGGCCGTGGTGTTCATCACCCACGACCTCGGCGTTGTCGCCCGCATCGCGGACCGGGTCGAGGTGATGTACGCGGGCAACACCGCCGAGCGCGGCCAGGTCAACGACATCTTCGCCACCCCCCACCACCCCTACACACGGGGGCTCCTTGCGTCCCTTCCCAGCGCCAACAAGGAGCGCCTCAGGCCGATCACCGGGGCGCCACCCAACATGATCTCCCCGCCGAGCGGCTGCGCGTTCCGGGCCCGCTGCGAGCATGCCGTCGAGGCATGTGCATCCGCGGGGACTGAACTGGTGCGCATCGGGTCCACCGAGACGAGCTGCATCAGGGCAGCGGACCTCCAGGGGAGCGCGTCGTGAGTGCCGGGCCGCTGCTCGACGTGTCCGGGCTCGTCAAGGAGTTCAAGGTCAAGACCGTGACGGGCATCAGGTCCGTCGACCAGACAGTGCACGCAGTGTCCGGGGTCTCGTTCTCCGTCGGCGAGGGCGAGACCCTCGGGCTGGTGGGGGAGTCCGGCTCGGGCAAGTCGACCATCGGGCGTTGCGTGCTGCGCCTCATCGAGCCCACGGCAGGCTCGGTCCGCTTCGACGGCCGAGACCTGGTGGGCATGCGCAAGGAGGACCTGCGAGCCCTGCGCAGGGAGGCCCAGATCGTCTTCCAGGACCCGTATGCGTCGCTCGACCCTCGTCTCACGGTCGGCTCGGCCATTTCCGAGCCCCTTGACATCCACAGGATCCCGGGAGACCACAGTGCGAAGGTCGCCGAGCTGCTCGAGTTGGTCGGGCTCTCTCCCGACCATGCAAGTCGTTTCCCCCATGAGTTCTCCGGCGGTCAGCGCCAACGGATCGGCATCGCACGTGCGCTCGCGCTGCGGCCCAAGTTCCTGGTGCTCGACGAACCGGTCTCCGCCCTGGATGTGTCCATCCAGGCCGGTGTCATCAACCTGCTCCAGGACCTCCAGGGAGAGATGGGGCTGTCGTACCTGTTCATCGCCCACGACCTGTCGGTTGTCCGCCACATCTCGGACCGGATCGCCGTCATGTACCTGGGCAGGATCGTCGAGGTGGCCCCCTCTGAAGTTCTCCACTCGGTGCCGGCACACCCGTACACAGAGGCTCTCCTCTCGGCGGTCCCGGAGCCCGACCCGGTGGTGGAGCGACAGCGTCACCGCATGGTCCTCACCGGGGACGTGCCCAGCCCAATCAACCCGCCGTCCGGGTGCCGCTTCCGGACCCGGTGCCCGAAGGCCGCCGATGTGTGTGCCTCCGAAGAGCCCCTCCTGGCCGACGTGGGGGACGGGCACCAGGTTGCCTGTCATTTCCCCGACACGGTCCCGGTGGCCCTGCGGGGAACGCGCAGCGACCCCCGTTAGGCTCGGTCCCCGTGCGTACCTTCGTGTTGTACCTGACTCTTGTCATCAATGTTGTCTCCATGTTCGCCATGATCGCGGGAGTGCTCCTCCACAGCGGCCAGGGCGGGGGGCTCTCCGACATGTTCGGCGGTGCCTCCGGGGCCGCCCTCGGTTCGGCCGCGGCGGAGAAGAACCTCAACCGGATCACCGCAGTGCTGGCCACGGTCTGGCTGTTCACGGTCATCGCCCTCGCGTTCCTATTGGCATCGTAGGAGCGCCTCGGTAGCCTGAGAATCCACGTCGAAGTGGCGAAATAGGCAGACGCACCAGCTTGAGGGGCTGGCGTCCGAAAGGACATGGGGGTTCAAGTCCCCCCTTCGACACCATCACATCGGATGCTCCGAGCCCGCCCCGCATTAGGTTGTGCTGGTGCCTGAGGCCCCGAGACCGAGGATCCGTCGTCTCCTGGTCCTCGGCTTCCTCCTGGCCGCAGCGGCAGTGGGCGTCGTCGCGTCGGAGACACCCTCTGCCTTCCTGATTGCCCTGGTCCCGTTGACGTACACGATTCCCGCTGTCGTGTGGCTCGACCGCTTGGAGCCGGAGCCCCGTGCGATGCGGTGGAACGCATTCCTGTGGGGCGGCGGTGTCTCGGTGCTGGTGGCGGGCCTGGTCAACGAGGTGACCGCCGCAACGGCCGGTGTATCTGCAGCCCTGGTCGTCAGTGCCCCTCTCGCGGAGGAGACCATGAAGGCCCTCGGCATCCTGGGGGCAGCGAAACGCCGCCAGGTGGACACTGCGCTTGATGGAGCCGTCTACGCCGGCTACGTGGGCCTCGGGTTCGCGATGGTCGAGAACGTCATCTACTTCTCCCAGGCCATCGCTGACGACGAGCTCGGCCTGGTGTTCGTGCTGCGGGGCCTGGTCTCGCCCTTTGCGCACCCGTTCTTCACGGTGTGGACCGGACTGGCGGTCGGCAAGGCCGTCCGCGCCGGTCGCTCACGACGGACCGCAGCACTCCGGGGTCTTGTGCTGGCTGTCGCGTTGCACGCGGCATGGAATGCCTCCGGATTGAGCACCGTGTTTGCCGTGCTCCTGCTCGGCCAGGTCGTGCTCTTCTTCCTGACGGTCAGGCGACTGCGGCGCATGAGGAGTGACGAAGTCGTCTTCGTGCGCAATCGCCTGCCGGACCTCGCTTTCGCCCACAACCTGTCGCCTGTCGAGCTGGACGCATACGGTGACCTGCGTGCCACCCGTCGCCTGCGGCGCGAGATACCGCGGGGGCAACGGGCGGCATTCGACGAGCGACGCGTCATGCTCACGAAACTCGCCCTGTCGGCAGAGTGAGCGTCACCCGCTGCGGTGGCGAACTAATCTCCACACTGGTGCAGCAATGAGAAAGACCAAGATCGTCGCGACCGTCGGGCCCGCGAGCTCGTCGCCCGAGGGAATCGCGTCTCTCGTGGAGGCGGGAGCCGATGTGCTCCGCCTGAACTGCTCTCACCTCACGACTGAGGCGCTGCGGCAGGCCATCGTGGACGTGCGTTCGGCAGCCCCCGGCGTGGCAGTGCTTGTCGACATCCAGGGACCGAAGATGCGCTACTCGGGCGAGGAGAGGACCCTGACGGACCGCGAGACCCTGCAGCTCGGCACGCACGTCCTGGGCCTCGACAACGGGTTGCGTCGTTCGGAGGACCTCGGGCTGCAGGTCGGTCAGCGCGTGCTCATGGACGACGGACGAATCGAGTGCCGGATCTCCAGTCTTGTCGGCACCGAGGTTGGCCTGCTGGTGGTCCGGGGCGGGCTGCTCCGCCGGAACAAGGGCGTGAACCTCCCGGACACGGAGGTCTTCGGTGGTGTCCTCTCCACGAAGGACATAGCCGACATCGAGGCGGCACGGGAAGGGGGGGCCGAGATCGTCGCGATCTCGTTCGTGCAGCACCCCGATGACGTCACCCGGGTGCGGTCAATGGTGGGCCCCGACATGCTGGTCATTGCAAAGATCGAACGTCCGCAGGCGCTCGACCGCCTGGAGGCGATCTGCAGCGTGAGTGACGGGGTGATGGCCGCCCGCGGGGACCTCGGGGTCGAGCTCCCGTACGAAGAACTGCCGACTTCCCAGCACGCAATCGCGCTCACGGCCCTCCGCATGGGAAAGGTCAGCATC
>JBJTCK010000054.1:0-11173 GCA_046091825.1 Actinomycetota bacterium
TCAGGCATCAGGGTCGATGCAGTAGGCCACCAGCGGGTGGTCGGGGCCGGCGATGCGGGACACGGTCGCGGCGATGACCGTGAGGTGCTCCGCGGCGCGCCGGTCGCCGAGACGCAGCGCAAGGTGAAGGCGGCGGGCCGACGCACGCAGGGCGGGAATCGCTACCTCGCCGTGCGTCTCCGCCTCCATCTGCTCGATGAGGACCCTCTCCCTCAGTGCCTCCTCCAGCCGGCCCTCGCTCTCCAGGCCCGCTGCGATGTGGCACCTCAACTGCACACAGGGTTCGGAACCCGGGCCGTGGGACTCCTCGTACGAGGCGAGCTTCGCACGGAGACGGGCGTCGTCGAACTCCAGTCTCGACATCATCACCTCGAGGTTGTACCGGCTGTTGCGGGTGCGCACGTCGTCCTCGCCGAAGGCCTCGATGCGGCGCTCCAGCTGCTCCGACGTGGCGTCTACCGCCTGCTCCACGAGCCCGGCGCGGTAGCAGATCTGGGAGATGTGGCCGAGCGAGTTCAGAGTGCCGTTGTCGAGCTCTCCGAACACCTCCCTGCGGCGCTCGTACGTGTCGAACGCGATGTCGATCGCCTCCTCGAACTCGTCGTTCTCCGCGAGCGCGCGGCACAGGTTGCCGGCGCATGAGAAGTACAGCCTGGTGTCTGAGCCGGTCACCCTCTCGGCGTCGGCGAGGGCGGACCTGAGCACGGCGATCGCCTTCGCAAGGACGCCGCTGCGCCACAGTGCGCGGCCCAGGTACATCCGGAGGTCGATCACCACAGGATCGTCGACTTCGCGGTCGTCGGAGGCCCTCACGATGAGGTCCTCCAGGATCTGGACCGCCCTCTCGGGTGTCGACCCCTCTGCCATGCCGACGGCCCTCTCGTACAGGTTGTCGAAATCCTCGGTGGTCAGGTGGTGCGGGTTGCTGGTCGTCATGTCGGCCCCTCTCTGTCGGCGATAGGGTCATGTGTACCTGAACCCTGTGTCACCGGTGACAGGGCGCCGCCCGTGGCCCCGCTGGTACGGTGTGCCCCGTGAAGAGGTCGATCGTCGTCTTGGCCGCGGCATTGCTGGTGCTGGCCTCCTGCGGAGGCTCCCCCTCGGCTTCCGACGAGACGTTCAGCGGCACGGTCAACCCCGAGTACGCCGATTTCTGCCTGACAGCCCAACAACTGAACGCAGAGAGCACCGCCACCCACGGGAACGACCCCACGGCGATGAGCGACCCGGCCGCGATGGAGAAGGCCTGGGCCACCATCATCGCGTCCTCGCAGAGACTCTTCGACGAGGCCCCGCTCGAGGTGAAGAGTGACGTGAAGACCATGCTGGGGGGCATGCAAGCGATGGACGCCGTCTACTCCGAGTACAAGTACAACCTGGCGGAGATGAAGTCGGTCCCCGAGGTCGCAAGGACCCTCGACAAGATCGCGAACGACCAGGACATCGCGCAGGCCTCGCAGAGGTTCCGCAAGTTCATGGCACGCAACTGCGGCATATGAGCCCGGCGCCGGTCCCGCGCACCCGTCCGCACCTCCCCCGACAGCACCTGTTGTTACCCCCTTGCGGGACGACACACCCGTTCGTCACAGTCAGTGTGCGGGGTCACGGAGACTCCGCAACGAAAGGAAGCAGATGACCGAACCCGATCCCCGCTGGGTCGCAGGCCCGTTGTTCGCCTCGGCGATGGAACTCGCCGTGAAGCACCATGCCAGGCAGGCGCGCAAGCGGGACAACGAGCCCTACATCGGGCACCTGCTCTCGGTGGCGGGGAACGTGATCGAGGCGGGCGGCTCGGAGGTCCAGGCCGCAGCGGCCCTGCTCCACGACATCAACGAGGACCAGCACGTCCCGTTCGAGACGATCGCCGACAGGGTGTCACCGCAGGTCGCCGCGATTGTCGAGAGCTGCAGCGAGGAGGAGGAACCCGAGGGAGCCAACCGGAAGGCCAGTTGGGGTACCCGCAAGCAGGAGGCGCTCGGTCACCTCAGGGCCATGGACAGCGCTGACCCGGCACTCCTCGTGAAACTGGCCGACAAGGTCAACAACAGCGAGAAGGCAGTGCGGGACTTCGCGCGGTGGAAGCGCGAGACCGGCAGTGCCGACGGATTCTGGGGCGAGTTCAACGCTGGGGACTCCTGCCAGCAGTGGTGGTACGGCAGCCTCCTCGCAGGCTTCAGGGAGAAGGAGTACACCCCGCTCGGGCAGACGTTGCTCGACAGGTTCGCCGATGCGGTCGATGCGCTCTTCGGCGGCCGCACGGTCGCACAGTGCACCGTCGACCACGGGCACGGCACAGCGGTGCAGGGATGATGGTCGACAACCCGGAGTTCAGCGCCAGGGAGGAAGTCCTCGCCGGGCTCGACCGCAACCTGGTCACGGTCCTCGACTGGATCGTGCTGGAGGGTGGCCACCACGACGAGCAGGTGCTCGGCGAGGAGAACCTGGACCAGGCGGAACTGCACGGCACCACCTACTTCATCGGCGAGCCCACCAGTGACCTCTACTCAGGTGATGTGCTCGAGATTGCGGCCCTCGTGGCCGAGAACTCGCCGCTCGGGGAGGCCGGTCTGCGCGCCCTCGCCGGGCCCGCTGTCAGCACGCTGCACCTCACGGATGAACGTCTTCTCGTGGAGTTCCCCGCCGGGGAATCAGCCGACATGTGGGTCGCGCTCCGGCTGCGCCAGGTGGAACTGGACGACCCCACCCGGCTTCATGCCCGCATGAGTGCCCTCGTGGCGCTCACTGAGGCAGCGGCGGAGGCCCTCCGGTGACGATTGGCAAACACGGCGTGAGGACCTGCTGATGCCGTCGTGGTTCGGTGGCGGCTGCCTGGGGTGGACACTTGCGGTCATCCTGTGGTGCGTGCTCGCCGTGGTGTTCCCCATTGTCATCATCGGGTGGGTCATCATCATCGGCGGCGTGCTCGGCGCCATCGGCGGCGGCGGGGGCGACGGCTAGCGGGCGACTGACGCCACGAATTTCTCCACGGCGGAGAGCTCGTTCGGCAGCATCACGGTTCGCTCCGGGCGGTCCATGAGATCGGCAAGGTGCGCCGGCAGGGCGGGACGCACCCCCGTCGCGCGTTCCACGGCATCGGGGAACTTTGCCGGGTGGGCCGTGGCCATTGTGACCATCGGGACACCGTCTCGCATGTGCTCCCGGGCGACCTTCACGCCCACCGCGGTGTGGGGGTCGATCAGCATCCCGGTGGACTCGTGCACTGACCTGATGGTCACGAGGGTGTCGTGGTCGGAGGCGCGGGACGCACGGAACACGGGCGCGATCCATTCCTCGTACTGGTCCGCCTCCACGAGAAGCGTGCCCCTGTCGCGAAATCGTGCCAGCTGCTCACGGGTCACGGCGCCGTCGCGGCCGTTCATCTCGAAGAGGAGCCGCTCGAAGTTGGACGACACCTGGATGTCCATGCTGGGGCTGAGGGTGGGATGGACGCCCGTCGCGCGCATCTCGTGCGACTCGAAGAACCGGGTGAGGATGTCGTTGTCGTTGCTGGCCACCACGAGGCGCCCGATGTTCGCCCCCATGCGCCGGGCGATCCACCCACTGAGCACGTTGCCGAAGTTGCCCGTGGGCACGGTCACGTCGATCTCGCCGCCGACACGGCGGGAGGCCTCCACGTAGTACACGACCTGGGCCATCACGCGCGCCCAGTTGATGCTGTTCACCGCGGACAAGTTGTGCCGCTCGCGGAACGGCGCGTCGTTGAACATGGCCTTCACCAGGTCCTGGCAGTCGTCGAACGTGCCGTCAACCGCAACCGTGTGCACGTTCGGCGAGTCGACAGTGGTCATCTGCTGGCGCTGCACCTCGCTCACGCGGCCGTGCGGGTACAGGATCACGATGTCGACGTTGTCGCATCCCCTCACCCCGTCGATCGCGGCACTGCCCGTGTCGCCGCTGGTGGCACCCACGATCATCACCCGCTCGCTGCGCGCCGTGAGAATGGAGTCGAAGAGCCGCCCGAGCAGTTGCAGGGCGACGTCCTTGAACGCGAGAGTCGGCCCGTGGAACAGCTCCATGAGGTGGTGGCCGGGCTCCAGGTCCACGAGGGGAACGACGTCGGGGTGACGGAACGTGGAGCACGCCGCGGTGCACAGCCCCGCCATCTGCTCGCGGGAGAAGTCGCCGCCGACGTACGGCATGAGAACCTCGGCGGCCAGGCCGGCGTACCCGTCCGGCAACGAAGCGGGCAGCGACGGCCACTCGCCGGGCACGTACAGCCCGCCGTCGGTGGCGAGCCCGGCGAGGACGACGTCGGCGAACCCGAGTTCCGGCGCGGTGCCGCGGGTGGAGACGTAGCGCACGGGCCTACCCGCCGATGACGCGCAGCAGGCCGGACGTGCGCCGCACCACACCGAGGTTACGGAACTCGCGCAGGCATGCCTGCACGTCCGACTCGCGGGCATCGTGCGTGATGAACACCAGGCGGGCGTCGGTGCCGATGCCCTCCTGCTCCGCGGCGCGGATGCTGACCCCGTGAGCGGCGAAGATGCCGGTGATGGCGTGCAGCACGCCCGGCTTGTCCTCCACATCGAGGCCCACCAGGTACTGGCTGCTCGTCTCGTCGATCGGCACCACGGGGACACGCGCGAACGACCCGATCGTGCCGTGGGTGCCCTTCACCAGGTTGACGGCGGCGTCGATCACGTCGCCGAGGACTGCCGATGCCGTGGGGAAACCGCCGGCGCCGCGGCCGTAGAACATGAGGGAACCCACGGCGTCACCTTCCACGAACACCGCGTTGTAACTGTCGCGGACGCTGGCGAGCGGGTGTGTCAACGGGACCATGGCGGGGTGGACGCGCACGGCCACGGAGTCGCCCTGGCGCTCCGCGATGCCGAGGAGTTTCACCACGTACCCGAGGCGCCTTGCGATGGCGATGTCCGCCGCGGTGATCCCGCTGATTCCCTCGTGGTACACGTCTCCTGCCACGACCTTTGCGCCGAAGGCGATGCTCGCGATGATCGCCGCCTTCGCGCCCGCGTCGAATCCCTCCACGTCCGCCGTGGGGTCGCGCTCGGCGAACCCGAGGCGCTGCGCCTCCGTGAGGGCCACCGAGTAGTCGGCGCCCTCCTCCGTCATCTTGGTGAGGATGAAGTTGGTGGTGCCGTTCACGATGCCCATCACGCGCCGGACCGGCTCGCCACGGAGCGACTCCCGCAGCGCGCGCACGAGCGGGATGCCGCCGGCGACCGCAGCCTCGAAGAGGAGGTCCGCCCCGGCCTGGTCCGACTGGGCCCACAGTTCGTGACCGACATTCGCGAGCAGTTCCTTGTTGCCTGTCACCACGGGCTTGCCCGCGGCGAGAGCCGCGGAGATGAGCTCGCGCGCGGGCTCGATGCCGCCGATCAGCTCGACGACCAGGTCGACACCCGGGTCCTCCACGACCGCGCGCGCGTCACGCACCAGCACGCCGTCGGCCAGCGTGACGTCGCGGGACTTCGACACGTTGCGCACCGCGACCTTGACGACCTCCAGCCGGATGCCCGTGCGGGACTCCACCATGTCTGCCTGCGAGGCGACCAGCTGCACGAAGGCAGACCCGACATTGCCGCAGCCGAGCACGCCGATGCGCACCGTGCGGGAGGCGGAGGGAACCTGGGTCATAGGGACCACAGCCTACGGCTGGGCCTGTGGACAACGGTGGAGAATTGCCGCCGGCCCCTTGTGGAGCAGGGGTCTCACCACTCGTCTGAGTCGGACTCCTCGTCCCCGTAGTCGCTGCCGTCGAGGTCGCCGTCCACGTCATCCGGGCCGAAGTCGTCCTCCATGAGGTCATCGCCGTCGAGCAGGTCGAGCATGTCCAGATACGTGAGACCGCACGATGTGCACCTCTGGTCATTGGTGAACCCGACCACCGGTGCGCCGCACTCCGGGCAGAACTCGATTTCTCGCATGCCGACCTCCTCGTCGTTGCCACCGTACGGCGGGCATGCGTCATCCCCGCAGGACGGGCATCACTCAGGTGTCGAGACGGACCAGGTCCTCGAACGTCTCCCGGCGCACCACCAGCCGCGCGGTGCCGTCAGCCACGAACACCACGGCGGGCCGCGGGATCTTGTGGTAGTTGTTCGCCATCGAGTGCCCGTACGCACCGGTGACGGGAGTGACGAGCAGGTCACCGGGGCGGACGCCCCCGGGCAGTGCCGCATCCTCGATCAGCACGTCACCGCTCTCGCAGTGCTTCCCCACCACCCTGGCGCGCACCGGCCGCGGGGAGTCCGTGCGGGCGGGGTCGAACGCCTCGTACCCGCTGCCGTAGAGCATCGGCCGGAGGTTGTCGCTCATCCCGCCGTCGACCGCCACGTACTCGCGCACGCCCGGGATGCTCTTCACGGTGCCGACCGTGTACACGGTCATGCCCGCGGCCGCCACGATGCTGCGCCCGGGCTCCACCCTCACCACGGTCGACGCCGGCAGCGATGCCGTCGCCGCGCGGATCGCCGACGCCCACTCGCCCATGGTCGGGGCCGTCTCGTCGCCCGTGTAGGCGACCCCCAGGCCACCGCCGAGCGTGAGCTCGGGCAGGCCGGTGCCAGCGAAGAGTTCCACCATCACGCGGCTCGCCTGCTCGAACAGCGCCGCCGACATCACGTTCGACCCGATGTGGCAGTGCAGGCCGACGAGGTTCACCGATGCCGACGACCCCGCCCGCTCGATCGCGGCGTGGGCATCGCCGTTCGCCAGGTTGAATCCGAACTTCGAGTCGTCCTGCCCGGTGGAGACGTACTCGTGCGTGTGGGCATGCACTCCGGGCGTGATGCGGAGGTGGATGTCCGGGGCTGGAAGCCCGGATGCGTGCAGCCGGTCGAGCCGGTCGAGCTCGTCGAAGCTGTCCACCACGATGTGGAGAACTCCCGCGCTGACGGCCTGTCGCAGCTCGTCGTCGGACTTGTTGTTCCCGTGGACCGTGCACACCGATGCCGGGACCCCCGCGGAGAGCACGGCATGCAGCTCGCCACCCGTCGCGACGTCGAGCAGCAGCCCCTCCTCGTGGGCGAGCCGCGCCATGGCGCCGCAGAGGAAGGCCTTCGCCGCGTACACCACGCGCCCGGCGCCGAACTCGGCAATGGCCTGGCGGCAGCGGGTGCGCATGTGGTGCTCGTCGTAGACGAACAGGGGCGTGCCGAACTGTGCTGCCACCTGCGGGACCGGGACGCCCCCCACCGAGAGCACACCGTCCGGGGAAATCTCGGCCGAGTCCGGCAGGAGGGAACGGCTGACGGCGCTCACATCTGCTCCGGTGCCTGGATGCCGAGAAGGTCCAGGCCGCACGCCATGACACGGGCCGTGGTGTCGCACAGGAAGAGGCGCGACTGGCGCACACCGTCGTCCTCGGCCCTGAGCACGGGACAGTGCTCGTAGAAGGAGGTGAAGTCCGAGGCGAGGTCGTAGAGGTAGGTGCACAACTTGTGCGGGTGGTAGCCGTCGAGCGCGTCCCACACCGCCGCGTCGAACCTCAGCAGGCGGAGGGCTAGTGCGCGCTCCCGCGGGTCACCGAGCGCGGGCCGAGCGGCGCGCACGGACCCACGGTCGATGCCGGCGCGACGGAAGATGGAGCAGATGCGGGCGTGCGCGTACTGCAGGTACGGCGCGGTGTTGCCGTCGAAGGAGAGCATGCGCTCCCAGTCGAAGATGTAGTCCTTGATGCGGTCCCCGCTGAGGTCCGCGTACTTCACCGCGCCGATGCCCACCATCGTGGCCACCCGCGCGCGCTCCGCGGCGGGCATCTCGGGGTTCTTCTCGGCGATGGCGGCCGATGCGCGCTCGACGGCCTCGTCGAGGAGGGCAATGAGCTTGATCGACTCGCCGCTCCGGCTCTTCAGCATCTTGCGGTCCGAACCGAGGACGCTGCCGAAGGCGACATGAGTGAACTCGACGCTGTCGTCGATCCACCCCGCCATCCGGGACACCGCCTCGACCATCTGCAGGTGCTGGGCCTGCGGTGCCCCGACCACGTACAGCATGGAGGTCACGTGGTTGCGCTCCGTGCGGTCGATCACCGTGGCCAGGTCGGTGGCGGCGTACCCGTACCCCCCGTCGCCCTTGCGCACGATCATGGGCAGGGGCTCGTTGTCCCGGTTGGCGAATCCCTCGGGGAACACCACGTCCGCGCCGTCGTCCACCTGCAGCAGCCCGGCGTCCCCCAGGCGGCGCACGACGCCGTCGAGCATGTCGTTGTACGCGCTCTCGCCCATCAGGTCGTCGTCAGTGAGGAGCACCCCGAGCCGGCGGTAGATCTCGTTGAAGTACACGGTGCTGAGCGACACGAAAATGCGCCAGAGACGCAGTGTCTCTGCATCCCCACCCTGGAGGGCGACGACCCGCTCGCGCGACCGCGCCTTGAACTCGTCGGACGCGTCGAACTTGCGCCGCGCCTCCTTGTAGAAGCCGTCGAGGTCGCCCACGCCAAGTTCGTCTGCGGCCCTGTCCTCGCCGACGTCCAGGAGGTGCTCGATGAGCATCCCGAACTGGGTGCCCCAGTCACCGATGTGGTTCTCCCTGATCACGGTGTGGCCGGCGAACTGCACCATCCGCGCGACCGAGTCGCCGATGACGGTGCTGCGGAGGTGGCCGACGTGCATCTCCTTCGCCACGTTCGGCGCCGAGTAGTCGATGGCGACCCGGCCCGGCCGCGGCGCCGGGCGCACGCCGAGCCGTTCGTCTGCGGCCATGGCAAAGAGTTCGGCCTCGATGAATCCGCCCGCGAAGACGAGGTTGATGAACCCGGGGCCGGCAATCTCCGTGCCGGCGAGGATGTCGGAGAGGTCACCGGCTGCGTCCAGCACGCGCTGGGCGACGTCACGCGGGCTCCCGCCCACGGTCTTCGCGAGCGCGAGCGCCCCGTTCGCCTGGGCATCGGCACGGTCGCTGGGGCGCACCACGGCATCCGCCGGCGCACCCGCGACGGAGGCGAACGCGGGCCCGAGACGGGCGGCAACGGTGAGGAACGGGTCAGCCATGGGAGCACCATTCTGCCCCCCGCGGTGCACGCCGAAGCGTTCCTTTCCCCGCGGGGCTAGCCTTGCCCTGCGCGCGTCGAATGACTCGTCACGCTCACGTAGCTCAGCGGATAGAGCACTTGCCTCCGGAGCAAGGGGTCGCAGGTTCAAGTCCTGCCGTGAGCGCCACTCTCACCCGGCCCCGCCCCGGGAACGGGAGAGGCGCCGTCAGCTGGTGAAGCCGGTCAGGCCCACGAACGCCCGCGCGTGCTCGATCTCGCCCATGTGGCGCAGGCCGTGCTGGTACAGCCAGCACTCGATGCCGTCGAGCACGGTCAGACCGGCCTCCCCCGCGACCCGCGCGGAGTACGTGCTCGCCACGGCCGGGCCGAAGGGCCTGGTCAGCAGCACGCGGTCCAGTTCGGCGGGGTCGAGCCGGGCGAGCCAGGCCTCTGTCCGGCCGAACACGAGGTTCATGTACTCGGTGAAGGCCTCCTTGTCCCCGATCTGCTGGAGATGCATCTCGCCCGGTGTGCGGTGCTTGCCGTGGTCGGGGATGGACGGCGCGATCCGCTGCATCCATTCGTCGTCCGCGATGAACATCTCCCCAGACAGCATCATGAACGAGGCGTCGTGCATGTTGACGTAGTGGAAGAGCGAGAATGCGATCGGCATCACGTTCTCGCCGAGGTGATGGTTGATCTGCTCCAGGCTGGTCGTCTCCATGCACTCCTCGTAGAGGGAGAAGAGCGCGCGGAAGCGCCGCCTGAGCGAGTCAAGAATCAGTTCGTTCGACATGGTCCCCCTTGCCCCGCCCCTCCGGAAGGGCCGCGGTCACCCATTGCTACTCGCTTTCCTGGCGTCGACGACGAGTGCATTGAATTTTTCGGTGTCCAGGAACACGAACACCGCCTCTGCCTCGGCCGTGACCTCCCCGCCGTGCATGATCGCGCCCCGCACCAGCATCTTGCGGGGGTGCATCTCCACGATGCGCGCGTCGACCGTGAGCTCCACGTTCACCGGCGTGGGGCGCCTGTAGTTCACGGACAGCGAGCCCGTCACGCAGTTCCGGTCGGTGAGATGGCGCACCCTCCCGAGTGCCTCGTCCAGCAGTGCCGCGACGAAACCTCCGTGCACGCAGGCCGGCGGGCCCTGGTACGCCTCGTTGAACGTGACGGTGCTGACCACGCGGTCGGTGTGGTACTCACTCGTCATCGGCGGGGCCATCGGGTTCATCACGCCCGACAGCGGGCTGCGCGTGTGGCGCAGCAGCGACTCCTGGCGGATTCCGAGGGTGCCTGCGGACTCGAGACCGGCCGCGAGCGACTCTGCGGCGGCCGCGATGCCCACGTCGTCGTGGCCCGGGTGGACGTGGTGAATCGCCTTGATCGCGCGCCGCAGGGCCGTGACCGTGCGGTGCATGGCCCCGGACGGCGGGGTGTGCGGGTGGATGGTGCTCACGCGGGGCGCCGCCGTCAGGAGAGCGCGGCCTTGACCAGTGCGGCAACGACCGACCCGTCGGCGGAGGCCCCGACGCGGGCGCGCACGGCCTTCACCACGGCACCCATTGCCTTCGGTCCGGTGTTCCCGGCGGACGCCGCGGCGGCGACCTCCTCGGCCACGACTGCTGCGACCTCGGCCTCACTCATCGCGGCGGGCAGGTACTGCTCCAGCACGGCCAACTCTGCGCGCTCCTTCGCGGCCGCATCTGCCCGTCCGGCCTGGGCGTAGATCTCTGCCGCCTCGGAGCGCTTCTTCGCCTCGGCCTGCAGCACGGAGACCACCTGGTCGTCGGACAGTTCGACCGCCTCGTCACCGGCGACCTCGGCGTTGGTCACCGCTGCGAGCGCCATCCGCAGTGTGCCCCTGACGGTCTCGTCGCCCGCCTTCATCGCGACGGTCAGGTCTGACTTCAGTGTCTCCTTGAGCGTTCCCATCCCCCCATACTGGCCCCGCCGGCCGGCCGCGGGACTGTTCTGCACCGGCTGCCTGAACTACATTCAGTGGCGACTCACCCGAGGAGGACCCATGAGACCGTTCACGCACCGCCGCGCCCTCGCAGGGGTCGCAGTCTCCCTGCTCGCCGCATCCGTGCTCGTCGGCACGTCCACCCAGGCCGCGACCACCACCGTGACCATCAAGGCCAAGCTCGCCGCGGGCTACCGCATGCTCGCGGTGACCAAGGCAGGCAAGGCCTACATGGGCACCTCCTC
>JBJTCK010000055.1:0-24557 GCA_046091825.1 Actinomycetota bacterium
CTCTTCACCGCAGGGCAATGCGGGGGATCACGACGATGCTCCCGAACGACGACTCCATCTGGGTCGCAGGCGAGCTCTCGCGGAGGTTCGGCCTGCCGAAGTGGCAGTTCGCCATGACGGCAACGGACGCGAACCGCTTCGTGCTCCGTTTCGCGCGCGCCCTGACGGGTCGACCGCGTGTGGCCGTCATGGACTGGTGCTACCACGGCACAGTGGACGAGACACTGGCTGTCCTTGACGCCGGCGGGAAGGTGATCAGCCGTCCCGGGGCCGTCGGCCCGGCGTTCGATCCGGCTCTCACCACGAGAGTCGTGCCGTTCAACGACATCGACGCCCTTGATGCAGCGCTGTCCCATGGCGATTGCGCGTGTCTCCTCATGGAGCCCGCCCTCACGAACATCGGGATCGTCCTGCCTGATGACGGCTACATGGAGGCAGTCCGCGATGTCACGCGCAGGCACGGTGTCCTGCTGGTCATCGACGAGACGCACACCATCTGTGCTGGCCCGGGGGGCTGCACCCGTGAGTGGGGACTTGAGCCGGACTTCTTCGTCATCGGCAAGCCGATCGCGGGCGGCGTGCCCGCCGCGGTGTACGGAATGACCGCGGAGGTTGCCGGGCGTCTCGAGATCCTCATGTCCGGTCACTCCGTCGACGTTTCCGGCGTGGGCGGCACGCTGACCGGCAACGCACTCGCGATGTCCGCCATCCGTGCGACCCTGTCGACCACGCTCCGTTCCAAGGACTTCGACAGGATGATCCCGCTCGCCGAGGCATGGACCCAGGGTGTGAGGGCGGGTTACGAGGCGCACGGGCTGCCCTGGCATGTGCAGCGACTCGGCTGCCGTGCGGAGTACTGGTTCTGCCCGCCTCCTCGGAACGGCGCCGAGGCCGCGGCTGCGGGCGACGCCGACCTCGAGGCGTACACGCATCTCTTCGCACTCAACAGGGGAATCCTGCTCACCCCCTTCCACAACATGGCACTGTTCTCGCCGTTCCACACCACGGCCGACGTGGAGCTGCACACCTCCGTGTTCGGCGCCGCCGTGGACTCGTTGGTCGGGTGATGTCGCCCGCACAGACGATCGGTGTGTTGCTGGTCGTCGCGGCCGCTGCGGGGGTGCAGCGGGTGTCCGGTTTCGGTTTCGGGCTGATCGTCGTCCCGTTGCTGTCCGTGTTCGTACCGCCCCGCGACGGGGTGATCATCGCGACACTGCTGGCCATGGGTACGACTGCCAGCCAGGCGTGGTCGGAGCGTGCTCACGCGGACACCCACGTGGCGAACAGGCTGTTCCTCGGTGCCTGTCTCGGGATGCCCGCTGGCCTCGCAGTCTTCGTGCTCGTCAGTGACTCTGTCCTACGTGCCGCGGTGGGGGTCGTCGTGATCACGGCGGCGTTCCTGCTGGGCCGCGGGCTGGTGCTGCCGCATGCATCGAGACGGCACGAGTACCTGCTCGGTGCTGTCAGCGGAGTTCTGAACACCTCGGTGTCCACGAACGGACCGCCGTTGGTCTTCCTGCTGCAGGCCCGCGGGTACGAGCCCGCACGGTTCCGCGGGACCATCTCCCGCGTCTTCGCCTATTCGAACGTCGTGTCACTCGCGCTGTTCGTCGCGGCGGGCAAGGTGGAGAGTGGTCCGGCGATTGTCGCTGCAGTCTGCCTGCCGGTCGTGGTGTTGGCGCAGGTCCTCGGCTCGCGCGTCGCACACCTTGTCGATGCCGGCCGTTTCAGAGTCCTCGTGCTCACATTGCTCTACGTGTCCGGGCTCTCCGCAATCGTCGCCTCCGTCACCCATTGACGCCGTTTGCCGGGGGACTTCAGTGCCCGAACATCATCATCCACTGCTCGCGGCTCCGCGGCCGGAAGACGTAGTTCGATTCACGGATCTCGCCCATTGCGGCTGCCGGCGCCTCCGAGTAGCGGTGACCCGGCAGCACGACGGTGTCGTCCGGGAGGCCGGCAAGCATGCTGAGGCTCTCGTACATCAGTGCCGGGTCGCTGCCCGGCAGGTCGGTGCGTCCGCAGCCCTCCAGGAAAAGTGTGTCGCCGGAGAGGAGGCACCCGAGCGCGAGAAGGCACTGGCTTCCCGGCGTGTGGCCGGGGGTGTGCACGAGCGTGATGTCGATGCCACCCACGGAGACGATGTCACCGGAGTCGTGCGCGACAAGGTCGGCCTCACCGAGGCCAGTGGTTCGGAGCACCCACGGCACCTCGTTCTTGTTGACGTGCACGGGCACCGACACCCGGTCAAGCAGGTTCGAGACGCCCTCGATCGTGTGGCCCATCATGGATCCCCCCACATGGTCAGCGTGGTAGTGGGTCGCCACCACGCCGGTGACCCTCAGCCCGTCGGCCTCCACGATGTCGACAAGGTCGCCCACCGCGTACGCGGGGTCCACCAGCACTGCCTCGCCCGTGGCCCTGTCGCCGATCGCATAGACGAAGTTGACCATCTGGCGTGCCATCGGGTCTCCTGTTGCCCAGTCGTGGCCTGAGAGGAGTTGGCGGAAGTACAGCCTGTCTGGGGTTGAGTCGCTCATCCGTAGCACAATAGGTCCGTGGAGCAAGACGGGATGCTGCGGCCGGGGGACAGGGTCCTCGTGGGGACATCGCTCATCACCGTGGACGAGGGCTTCGCATCGTTGCTCCGTTCCGGTGACCGTGTCCTCGGCATCGAGGCGACCGGCCAGTTGCGGCGTGTCCCGGCGGCAGTGTCCGCGGTCGTGGATGATGCGTTGACCCTCGCGACGTCGGCGTTCGAGCGGATGTCGACGGTCGACCAGCAGTCCGTGACGCTGTTCTACCGCAGGGCGGCGGCGCTCCTCGCTGATGATGGCGTGTTCGAGCGCGTGCGGTCTGCGAACGCGGCAGATGTGGACACCGCCCGGACCCGCGGCCGCAGCACCACCCGGCTCGTGCTGTCCGACGCGATGCGGGCGGGAATGATCGAGGCTCTCTCCATGTGGTCAGACACGGCAGAGGGCGAGACGGAACTCTCGAGCGTGTCCCACCCCGGATGGGAGGTCACGGAGCACCGGGCGCCGCTCGGCGTGATCGGATTCGTCTTCGAGGGCCGCCCGAACGTCTTCGCGGATGCGACGGGTGTGCTGAGGGGCGGGAACACCGTTGTGTTCCGCATCGGCAGCGATGCCCTCGGTACCGCACGGGAACTGATGGCGAGTGTCGTGCGCCCCGCACTGGAGGAGTCCGGCCTCCCGGCCGGCGCAGTCTGTCTGCTCGACTCTGCAGAGCACGCCGCAGGATGGGCGTTGTTCGCTGATTCGCGTCTCTCGCTCGCGGTAGCCCGCGGATCCGGGCCTGCCGTTGCCGAACTCGGGTCGATAGCGCGCCAGGCGGGTACTCCCGTCAGTCTCCACGGGACCGGCGGGGCCTGGATGATCGTGGGGGAGTCCGTTGACGCGGCACGATTGTCTGCAGTCGTGGAGAGTTCCCTCGACCGCAAGGTCTGCAACACGCTGAACGTCATCTGCCTGCCATCATCACGGGCTGCCGAACTGGTGCCCCTGGTAGAGGACGCTGCGGACCGCGCGGCATCCGTGCGCGGCGTGCGGGCACGCATCCATTCGTGCGACTCCGCTGTGCCGTACTTCCGCCACACGGGACCCATCGAGGTCAGGCGGGCCGGAGGGTCGGTGACCGAGCCCCGAGTCACGACGGACGGACGTACGTCGCTCGGCCATGAGTTCGAGTGGGAGGAGAACCCCGAGTTCCGGGTGGAGATCGTCGGTTCGGTGGGCGAGGCGATCACCCTCTTCAACGCGCATAGCCCGAGATTCATCGTGTCGTGCGTGTCAACGGACGACACGGATCACGATGCCGTCTGGAGCGGTTGCGATGCTCCCTTTGTCGGTGACGGATTCACCCGGTGGGTCGACGGCCAGTTCGCCCTGCTGCGGCCGGAGCTGGGGCTGAGCAACTGGCAGACGGGGCGGCTGTTCGCGCGTTCGGCGATCCTGAGCGGTGACTCCGGCTACTCGGTCCGGTTGAGGGTTCGTCAGGATGACCCGCGCCTCCACCGTTGAGGCTCAGAACAGGCGGGAGACGGCCGACAGGACACCGGACTCGTGGCCGGTGCGGGACTCGATCGCGTCCTGCGCCTTCGTCAGTGCCAACCCGGCGTTGATGCCGGCCCACCGGAGCGGCTCTGGTTCCCAGCGGCGCGAACGATGGTCATTCAGCGGGAGCGACAGGATGTCGCCCTGGCGGCCCGTCACGCGATGGGCGAGGATGCGCCCGGTCAAGTGGCTCAGCGCCACACCGTCACCCACGTAACCGCCGGCGTGGTGGGCACGGGTGCGCTCGTCGTAGTGGACGCCGACATGCCAGTCACGGGGCACGCCGAGCGGTCCGCCCCACCTGTGCGAGATGCGCACACCACTTGCGGCCGGGAACAGCCGGTGCATGGTGTCCTCGATGGCTGAGTGCACGCGGGAATTGGTGTCGTGACGCGAGTGGATGTCGCTCGCGAACTTGTACGGGGCACCCCGTCCGCCGAAGACGATCCTGGCGTCGGCGGTCAGCTGTGCATAGGTGACCATGAGACGTCCGTCAGCAACGGTCTCCCGTGCCTGCCAGCCGATCTCGTCCAGGACAGAACGGGGGAGTGGCTCGGTAGCGACGACGTATGAATAGAGAGGAGCCCTCCTCCGCCGGGTCTCGCGGGCGCGCGCGGCGTAGGCCTCGGTCGCGACCACGACCTGGCGGGCCGTGGCGAAGACAAGTCCGGACTCGCCCTCGAGCTCCACGAAACCCTTCCCGAACCGTGCTGCCCTCGTCGCCCCGAAGATGCGCACACCGCGCTCCACCAGTGACTGGACGAGCCCATCCACGAGTCTGTACGGGTTGAGGGCGGCACAGTGCGGTGTGTGCATGGCGCCGGATGCACCCTGAACCCGTATGCGGTCACTGAGCTCCGCAGTCCCCAGCCACATGACGTCATCGGCACCCATGAACCTGAGTGCCTCTGCCACCTGCCTGCGGAGCCGGGACTCCTGGGCCCCGTCGGTGGCGACGGTGAGACTCCCGCCCTTTGCCCAGCCGCAGTCGATCGCGCGACCGTGCACGAACTCACCCACGTCGTTGACAGTTGCGAACATCTCCTCCTGCAGCCCGACGGCCGCCTGAGCACCGTGTGCGTCTGCGATGTCGGTCAGGTCCATCGGCAGGAGGGCGGAGCACCAGCCGCCGTTGCGGCCGCTCGCCCCGAACCCCGGCTGGACGGCATCCACAATCACGACGTTCGCAGACGGCTCGAGACCGAGGATGTGATGGGCGGTCCACAGGCCGGTGAATCCGGCCCCCACAACGAGGACATCCGCGTCCAGGTCGACCACGGGCGACGAAAAGTGCAAGCGCCGGTTCGTGTCCCTCCACAGCGACTGCGGCCAGGAGTCCCTCGTCTCCTCGTGGGCAGGGTTGATCCGTGACCTGATGCCCCTCACGGTGCGCCGGTCTCCCCGTGGAGGACATTGTCGATGAGGCGCACGTCGCCGAACCAGACCGCACAACTGATCACAGCCGACCCCGCCGAACCCTCGATCTCGACGAGAGTGTGGGGGTCCGCGACCGAGACGTACTCAACACGCGCGCGACCAGACGCACCCACCGTCTCGCGGAAGGCATCCCGGGCGCACGCGGCAGTCCCGCCGCGCTCAAGGGACTCCCTCGCGCGCACCAGGCCGCGGTGAATCACGTGAGCGTCGGCCCTGTCCTCCGCTGACAGCCTGGTGTTGCGGCTGGACAGGGCGAGACCGTCCAGCTCCCGCACGGTCTCGACCGCGACAATGTGCACGCCCATGTCGAGATCACGGACCATGCGGCGCACCACGGCGACCTGTTGATAGTCCTTCAGTCCGAACACCGCGGTGTCGGGTTCGCAGGCATTGAGAAGTTTTGCAACCACCGTCGCGACACCGTCGAAGTGGCCGGGCCGTCCCGCCCCCTCGAGCGGTGCGGCAACCTGGCCCACCGAGACCGTGGTGTCGAAGCCATCCGGGTACATCGCGGCGTCACCGGGTGCGTAGACCACGGTCGCCCCGCACTCCCCGGCAATCGTGACGTCTGATTCCAGGTCACGCGGGTACCTGTCGAAGTCGGATGTCACGTTGAACTGCCGGGGATTCACGTAGACGGACACGATCACCGTCTCTGCACCGGCGGCGGCCACCCGGATCAGTTCGCAGTGCCCGCGGTGCAGTGCCCCCATGGTGGGAACAAGAGCGACCCTCCGGCCTTGCTCGCGAAGCTTCCTCACCATGGCGCGCATCTCCTGCGGCTCGCGCACGATCAACATGGTCCCGATGCCCCCGGAGCGCCCTCAGTCGAAGCTGTGCGCCGCATCAGGCCACGTGCGGGACCGCACCTCGCTCGCGTATTCCCTCACGGCCCCGATGGCGACGGCATGAAGGTCGACGAACGGCTTCGCGAAACTGAGCCTGCGGGGGGAGAGACCCAGGACGTCATGGAGAACCAGCACCTGGCCGTCGCATCCGGGTCCGGCACCGATACCGATCGTCGGTATCGACACCTTCCTCGAGATCTCGGCGGCAAGCGACGACGGCACACCCTCGATCACCACGGCAAAGGCCCCCGCCTGCTCGACTGCGTGGGCGTCCTCGAGGAGGCGTTCCCGAGTTCCCGCGCCCTCGCCGCTGGAACGTCCCTGGATGCGGTTGCCGCCCATCCGGTGGTAACTCTGGGGGGTGAGGCCGATGTGCCCCATCACGGAGATGTCGGCCCTGGTGATCGCGGCGATGCGGTCGGCGACATGGAGGCCGCCCTCGAGCTTCACGCTCTCGGCGCCCGCCTTCATGAGTCTGACGGCCGAACGGACGGCGTCTTCGTTGCTTGCTTGATAGGTGCCGAACGGCAGGTCACCGACCACGTGCGCCTTCGTCCGGGCGGAGGCGACCATGCGGACGTGGTACTCCATCTCGTCGAGAGTGGCGGGGATCGTGGTCCGCTGGCCGGCAAGGACCGTGGCGGCCGAGTCGCCCACGAGGATGATGTCGACGCCGGCCTCGTCGACGATCGCTGCGAAGGGCGCGTCGTACGCCGTGATCATCGCCAAGGGGAACTCGGGGTTCTTCGTGGCGGTTATCCGGGGCACCGTCATCTTCGTGCGCACCGTGCCTGCCTGCTGCTGCTCCACACAGTGAGGCTATTGGGGGACAGTCGTGATACCGCGGGGTAGCAGGGTGGCTAGCGTGGTTGCATGCGGCGGCGTGCAGGTCTCCTCTGGGCCAGGGTGACGGAGGCCCTCAACAGTTGGGCGGCCATCGGACCAGATGACCCGAGAGGACGCAGGTTCGGCTCGTTCGGGGAGCGGAGCATCATCATGTGGCCGCCAGTGACGATCTTCAACGAGCAGTACATCCACATCGGCAGCCACACGATGATCGGCCCCGGTGTCGCCCTGTCGGCAGGGATGGTGCCCGGGCAGGAATGCATCAGCGACAGGGTCGTGGTGATCGGTGACCGATGTCTCATCGGGAGGAACAGCGGGATCGTCGGCCATTTCTCAGTCGAGATCGGAGACGACGTGTGGACCGGACATCACGTGTACGTCACCGACCAGAACCACGGGTACGCGGACACGTCCAGGCCGATCTCGCTCCAGACACAACCGGAGAGGGCCGTCCGGATCGGTGACGGTTCGTGGATCGGGCACGGGGCAGTCATCCTGCCGGGCGTCACCATCGGCAGGCACGTGGTGGTCGGGGCCAATTCTGTGGTGACGTCGGACCTGCCTGACTTCAGCGTGGCTGTGGGTTCGCCAGCACGCGTCGTCAAGCGGTTCAGCGACGGCACATGGCAGGACGTGCGTCAGGCCTGAAGGTCGCGCGGGGGCTGGCAGGACTTCATCAGGTTCTCGCGGGAGAACTTCGCCAGCCTCTCCGAGATGGGCACACCTTCCTCGATGCTCTCACCGAACTCGGCAATGGTTCCGGACCTGATGAGGGACGCGTAGTCCCTCCGGTCCTGGATGTACGTCCGGTAGTCGGCGATCCACTCGGGAACGAGCGCCCTGCCCTTTGCCGTCTGCGGGACGTCCTTCTCGATCGTGTCGATTGCCCTCTCGATGGTGTCCGTGGCGGCATCGATGATGTCAGCCTTCCTGCGCAGGACCGCCGGGTCGTCGGGGTCGATCCTGGTCAGATCGGCGAGGCCGGCCCGTTCCTGCCTGGCGACGGCGCACGTGGCCTCGGAGCGGGCACCCCAGGAAGGGTCACCGATGCGGTTCATGCTCTCCCGGGGTGCGAGGACGAAGCCGTAGAACCACATCCACGCGACGAACGCGAGCCCGAGCACCTTCACGACGTTCCACGCCCGTCTGCTCATGCTGCGCCCCCGGGGCGCCAGGTGATCGCGAGATGGGCGGCGGCCACGACGACACCGACCAGGACGGCAAGGGCCCCCGCCAGCGGACCCGTCGTCCAGCCGAGCAACTCGTCCACTGATGCGCTGCCCGGTCCCGAAACCGCTACCGCACCGGCCACGGCAGCGATCGATGCGCAGTATTCCCAACCGCCGCCGGGAAGGAAGATGAAGAAACCCACCTTCAGGTGAACGGTGACGATCGCGACGCACATCACTGCAACGACCGCGGCGGCCGCGAGAGGCGTCAAGAGACCCGCAGCCAGGAGTGCACCGGCCGCGATCTCCGTCCACGCGGCGGCGCGGGCCTGCAGGGCGGGCCGACGCATGCCGATCGACGCGAACCACGCGGCCGTGCCGTCGAGGCCGCTCTTCACCTTGTTGGCGCCGTGCGCGAGGAGGAAGATGCCGAACACGCAACGGATGATCAAGATGGCGGTGTCTGTGCGGTCCACGTGTTCTTCCCGGTTGACGAAGGAGCAGGTGACACAATAGGCGGGTGGAGAACGAGGCGGCTGACGGCGGGTCCCAGTTGAGGCGTGGTTTCCGTCTCATTGCCTCGTTGGTCCGCCTGCAACCCGGGTCATTCGCGGTAGCGGTGACAGGAGCGGCTGTCTTCGCGTTCTGCACTGCAGGCTCCTCCCTCGGCGTGCGCTGGATGATCGACCACGTCGTCATCACACGGTTCGACGACGGGGAGGTCGCGGTGTCGACCGTGGCCGTTGCGTGCCTCATCATCGTGTCAATCGCCCTGTTGAGGGCCGTCGGCGTGGTCGTCCGCAGGACGTTCGCCGGCAAGACGGAGTGGGGAGTTGCCGAGAGGCTGGCCACACAGGTGGTGACCCGTTACTCCGAGCAACCGGTCGCCTGGCACCGAAGCCACCAGACAGGGGACCTGGTCGCGCGCGCAGGCGTGGATGTGGAGGCCGCAGTGGCCGTGCTGGCGCCACTTCCGTACGGGAGCTCCGTCGTCCTCCTGCTTGTCGTGAGCGCCGTCGGTCTCGCGGTGCTGGACCCGGCTCTCGGGGCAGTTGCCGCGGTCGTGCTGCCCGTGCTGGTCCTGATGAACGTGGGCTACCAGAACCGTGTCGACAGGCACTTTGCCCGGGCGCAGGAGGAGATGGGGCGCCTCTCGGAGGCCGCACTCGAGAGCTTCGAGGCAGTGACGGTGGTGAAGGCGTTCGGCGCCGAGGACCGAGAGGCAAGTCGCCTGTCGGAGATCACCGGACGGCTGCGTGACGCGAGAGTGAGGGCGATGCGTGCCCGTGCGACCTTCGAGATGATGCTCGACACAGTGCCGTCCGTGGGGAACCTGGCGTTGCTCGTGGTCGGGGCCGTGAGGGTGAGGGACGGGCACATCAGTGTCGGCGACCTCGCGGCATCGATGTACCTGTTCACGCTCCTCGTCGTGCCGCTCCGTCTGATCGGCTACGTGTTCTCCGAGCTTCCGCATTCGTACGCGGGATGGAACCGGGTGAGGCGAATTCTCGATGAGCCGCTCTCGGCCGACCCCCGGTCCTCCGTCTCACGGCCTGCGGACGGTCCTGCTGTGCAGGCCGTGGGCGTGACCGTGCGGCACATCCCCGAGGTCGACGTGCTGCGCGAGGCGGAGTTCTCGATCCCGCGCGGTCATATGGTGGCATTGGTGGGCGCGACAGGTTCTGGGAAGACGACGCTTCTCGAGGCCATCGCGGGCCTGGTGCCGGTTGCCTCCGGCTCTTTGTCCGTGGCGAGCGGTCCCGTCGCTCTCGTCTTCCAGGAGGCTTTCCTGTTCTCCGAGTCCGTCAGGTTCAATCTCACTTTCGGGCGGGACATCGATGAAGAGACGATCCGCGAGGCACTCCAGGTCGCGGATGCGGACTTCCTCCGGGACCTGGAGAACGGGCTCGACACATCACTCGGAGAACGCGGTGTGAGTCTCTCGGGCGGCCAGAGGCAGCGACTTGCCCTGGCCCGGGCCCTGGTGACCAGACCCCAGGTGCTCCTACTTGACGACACGACGTCGGCCCTCGACCCGGAGACCGAAGTGCGTGTGCTGAACAACCTGGCGAGGACCGACCTCGTGGCAACAACCCTGATGGTCGCCTCGCGTCCTTCGGCCGTGGCACTCGCCGACAGCATCCTCTACATCGACCCGCGGCGGACCATCGTGGCGGGTTCGCACAGGGACCTCGTCGAGAGCGCGGAGGGATACCGCGATCTCGTGGATGCGTTCGAGGACGCCAGGCGCGGGGATGAGGCGGACACGTGAGCGAGCCGTCCGCCTCCCGCGGTGCGCTCGGGGTCATCGGGCGCAGTGTCGAGATCGCCCCGGCTCTCCGGTCTGGCTTCCTCGCCACGTTCGGTCTTGCGGCAGTGGGCGCCGGCGCCCGTGTGGCGGTCCCCGTGCTCCTCCAGATGGCCATCGACAACGGCGTGCGTGACGGGACGGTCAAGGTGGACTACGTGGTGCGTCTCGCCGTTGTTGGTGCCCTCATGGTCGTGGTGACCAGCGCATGCCAGCGGGCAGCCGTGGTGCGCCTCGGCCTGCGCAGCGAGGCCGCGCTGTACGAGTTGCGGGTCCGGTTGTTCTCCCACATCCACAGACTGAGCCTCGCGGACCACAGCGAGGAGAAGCGCGGGGCCCTCGTCAGCAGGGTCACGAGCGACATCGAGACCCTTCAGCAGTTCTTCAGCTGGGGTGCGCTGGCGTTCCTCCTGGACGGCACGCTGATGTTCGTCGTGGCGGCAGTGATGGTGGCGTACGACTGGATGCTGAGTGCCGTCGCGATCCTCATCGCCATGCCCCTCGCGTTCGTGCTGCGGTCCGTGCAGCGGCGGCTCGTCAGCGCCTGGACGGAGACACGCGAGGTGAATGCCGAGGTCATCGGTGCCGTCGGCGAGATGACCGCCGGCGCCGAGACTCTCCATGCGTACGGGGTGCCGGCGCTCCCCGTCGCCAGGATCGGTAGTCTCCTGCGCGAGCGCACCCGCAAGTTCGTGAAGGCATCCGTGATCGGCGCCTTCCTCTTCCCGTCCGGGGAGTTGTTCAGCGTCCTCTGCGTCAGCGGCGTTGTCGCTGTGGCCGTCGCGCGGGGTCCTGCTTCCGGCCTCACCTCGGGGGCTGTCGTCGGCTTCATCTTCCTCACCTACAGGTTTCTCGAACCTGTCGCGGAGTTCACCGAGGTGTTCGACCAGACACAGAGTGCTGTGGCAAGCCTGCGGCGCGTGGTCGGGGTCCTGGACACCCCAGTCGGTCCGCCGCAGCACCCAGAGCCGGTGAGCATCCCCGAAGGCCCCGTGGCAGTCGACCTTCGTCACGTGACGTTTGCATACCGCAGCCGCTCCAAGGACACCGACGACGAGACGGTGCTGCATGACATCTCCCTCCACATTCCCGCAGGCCAGCTGGTTGCAGTCGTGGGCCGGACCGGCTCAGGCAAGACGACCCTGGGTCGGTTGGTCGCGAGGTTCGCCGACCCTGTCGCGGGATCGGTGCTGCTCGGCGGCGTGGATGCGCGGCGGGTGCCGAACGACCAACTGCGGGATCGGCTCATGGTGGTGCCCCAGGAGCCGTTCCTGTTCGACGAGACGATCCTCCACAATCTCCGCTACTCGCGGCCACAGGCCACGGAGGGGGAATGCCTGCAGGCAATGTCACTTCTCGGCCTGGAGGATTGGGTTGCCTCGTTGCCCGAGGGGCTCGCCACGGGGGTGGGACAGAGAGGGTCATCGCTCAGTGCCGGCGAGAGGCAGCTGGTCGCCCTCGGTCGAGCGGCCATCTCGGACCCTGACGTGCTCATCCTCGACGAGGCAACCTCCTCGGTCGATGCGCTCACGGAGGTGCGGATCGCGCGCGCCCTCGAGAGGCTCTCGGAGGGGCGCACCACGATCGCCATCGCGCACAGGCTGTCGACCGCGGCGCGCGCCGACAGGGTCGTGGTGATGGAGTCCGGCAGGATCGTCGAGGACGGTGCCCACCGGGAACTCCTGGACTCCGGGGGGCTCTACAGTTCCATGTACGGCGCATGGGTCGCCGCGACGAGCATGGAGGACACACTGTGAGGAAGGTCCTCGCCGCCTCGGCGTTCCTGCTGCCGCTCCTCGGATGCTCCGTTGACACCCGCGGCACGGCGTGCCGCGGGAGGGTGTCCGTTCCTGAGTACGTGCTGCAGTTCGGGCAGGGCCTGGCCAACTTCGGTGACGACGAGACCGTCACCCTGGAGGCGGACAGCCTGTCCGTGCTCGACATCCTCCTCGCCGCGAGGGACTTCAGGGGAGAGGCCGGACAGGCAGCCAGCGACCTCTCTGCATCCGTGGCTGACTTCGTGGCCGCGATGAACTCGCTCGACTGGTCTGTCAGCGCCGCCCTCGACGACGTCGAGACCGTGCGACGCGCCGACGTCCTCGGCTCGGCAGGCTCGCTCCGTCTGGCGAACACTGTCGAGGCGGCTGTCATCGAGGAATGCGGGGCGGTCCCGACTGCGGCACCGCCCGCGATGACGGCCGAGACGCTGCCGCTCCCCGCAGTGCCCGCCCCCACGGACACCGAGCCGCCATCGTCGCCCCCTGACGATGCCCAGCAGCACGAGGCAACGGGGACGATGGTGGGGACGATGTTCGGGCTCGTGCTGACACCTGCCCAGGTCTCGTGTGTCGGGAGGGAGCTGGAAGGCGTGATCGACGCGACCCAGTCGGTGTCCGGGCCGGGTCAGTACGGGGCGCAGTTCCAGGCCGCCTTCGATGCGTGCGGTGTGGACTTCACGGTTCCGGCCGACTGAGAGAATGAGAGCCGAATGAACATCGAGAGCATCTACGAGATCGTGCTTGTCCGGCACGCCGAACCCGAGTGGGTCCGCGGGGGTCTCAACATCGACGAGCCGCCGTTGACGGAGAGGGGTCGGGCCCAGGCAGAACTCCTCGCCCGGCGCCTGGCCGCCGAGCAGTTCGACGAGGTCCTCGTGTCGCCCCTCGTGCGCACGAGACAGACTGCCGAGCCGCTGCTCTCCGCCCTCGGCCGGGACCTCCAGGTGGAACCGTGGCTGGAGGAGATCCGCAACCCGATCTGGCACGGCACCCCGGTCGAGAAGGCCGCTGAGGCATGGCGCGAGATGAAGCGCCTGCCGTCCGCGCAGCGGTGGGCCGGGCTGGAGGGTGGCGAGCCCGTGACCGACTTCGTGCAGCGCATCAACATCGGCTGCTCGCTCTTCCTGGAGGAGCGCGGCAGTCGCCGGGCCGACACCGAACTGCCGGTCTGGACGCTCGGTGACTCGTTCGTGCGCCACCGCAGGATCTGTCTGGTGGCACATGCAGGGACGAACAGCGTCGCCCTCTGCCACATGCTCGGGCTGCAGCCGACGCCGTGGGAGTGGGAGCGGTTCGTGATCGGGCATGCTTCTGTCAGCCGGGTGCAGCTCTTCGAGATCGGGGACGGAGCGACGTTCGCGATGGTCAGGCTGTCGGACAACGAGCACCTGCCCGAGGGGCTGCGCACCTTCTGAGCGGACGGGTCCGTGACATAGTCTGCCGACATGAACCATGAGACGTTGAACCCCGATGCGCTGAAGATGATGTCCTTCACTGTCTTCAGCAAGCTGGAGGGTGCCGTGACGGCAGGGATGATCCACCTGGGGGACCAGCTGGGTCTCTACCGCGAGCTGGCCGCTGCCGAGTCACCAATTCCGGTCGCCGAGCTTGCCGCCCGCTGCGGGCTGCACGAGCGGTGGGTGCGCGAGTGGGCGAGCAACCAGGTCGCTGCCCGGATCGTGAGCTGCGATGACATGTCGGCGGCGGACCTCCCGGTTCACCTGACTGCTGAGGCGAAGTGCGTCCTCGCCACGCCCGGGCACCCGGCATTCGGGATGGGCATGTTCCACCGGCTTCCGCAGACCATGAACGCACTCCGCGAGATGCCGTCCAGTTTCGCGACCGGGCTCGGCCATGACTACGACTCGCACGGCCCGGAGGGCGCCGTCGGCATCGAACGCAGTTTCGAGCCGTGGAACCAGAACTTCCTGGTGCCCGTGGTGCTGCCACTGCTCGACGGAGTGGTGGAGAAACTGGAACGAGGGTGCAGGGCCGTGGACATCGGGTGCGGAGCGGGCGGCGCTGCGATCCTGATGGCGCGCACTTTCCCGAACTCCGAGTTCGTCGGGTACGACATCTCGCGCCACGCCCTCGCGCGGGCCGAGGAGAAGAAGGCCGAGGCCGGGGTCACGAACGTGGCGTTCCTCGACCCGCGGGAGTCGCCGCTGCCGTCGGACGGTTCTGCGGACGTCGTGTTCACGTTCGACTGCATCCACGACATGACCCACCCGGCAGAGATGATGAGGTCCATCAGGTCGTGTCTCAAGGAGGACGGGACGTGGCTCCTTGTCGACATCAAGGCTCTGGACACACTCGAGCAGAACGTCGCGCGCAACCCGATGGCTCCGCTGCTGTACGGCATCAGTGTCCTCAGTTGCATGTCATCGGCGATGTCCGCCCCCGACGGCGCCGGACTCGGCACGCTCGGCCTGCCGGAGAGCAAGGCCCGGTCCATGTCAGTCGAGGCAGGGTTCTCCCGGTTCCGGCGGATGGACGTGGACCACTCGGTGAACGCGTTCTACGAGGTCAGGCCCTGAGCTCCCGCCCGCGCACTGGAACAGGTGCGCGGGCGGGTGCAGGCCGGAGGGCCAGGCCGGATCAGAGCCTGTGCCCCCGCAGCGACCTCACGGAGCGGGGACAGGCAGCGGGGCCGTCACGTGACAGGCATCCACGGCCTTCACGATCGGGAAGGGGTTGATTGCCTCGCCGCCGCGCGGGTGGACCTCGAAATGCAGGTGAGGAGTGTTGGTCGCGCCGGTCTTGCCGTTGTAGCCGATCACCTGGCCGGCCTTGACGGTGGTCCCCACAGCGATGCCGTCGGCGACGCGCTGGAAGTGCCCGTAGAAAAAGTAGGTGCCGTCGGCAGTGGTAAGGCGGACCCCGTTGCCCGATAGCTTGTCGTTCGCGCTGGAGTACACCTTTGTAATGGTGCCGTCGGCGACTGCGTAGATCAGCTTGCCCTCGGGGGCGATGACGTCGACACCGAGGTGAAGACGCCCGCCGCCGCGGGGGGCATGCCATGTGTCCTCGAAGTTGCATGCACCCTGCACGGGGAAGACAGCGATGCTGACGGCGGGTGCCTCCACGAGACCGAGCTTGAGCGCGGTTGCGTAGTCAGCCTGGCCGGTGACGGCGAGGCCGTTCGCCGCCTGGTACGCCCGCAGTGCGACGGTGGTGGCAGCACCGAAGACGCCGTCGACGCCACCCTTGACGGTGATCCCGGCGTTCACGAGTGCCTGCTGCACCGCGACAACTGCGGAGGACTTCTGCCCGCGGCGCGGCAGCGAGCCCGCAGCGAGAAGTGGGCCGGTGGCCGACTTGGCGACCGGTGCCGGGGCGGCCTCGGGTGCGACGAGGCCGAGCGCACGCGCGGTGCCGGCGTCGAGCAGGCCCGACTGTGTCAGACCGCGGGCGGCCTGGAACTGGGCGATGGTCGCGGTCGTTCCGGAACCGAACGAGCCGTCGATCCCGCCGCGGACCTGCAGACCTGCAGCCACCAGAGCCTTCTGGAGGGTGACGACAGCGTCGCCCTTGTTGCCGCGGACCGGGAGGTTCTCGGCGGTGAAGGGGAACGACGGGGCTGGTGTCGCAGCGGGAGCAGCGGTCGTGGACGGCGCCGGGGCCGCGGGGGCGGCCGTCGGCGGCGGGACCACGGGCGCGGTTGTCGTCGGCGGGGCCACGGGCGTGGTTGTCGTGGTGCTCGTGTCGGCGAGCTTGAGAACACGGGCGGTCGGGGCGTCGACCACACCGGTCACCTTGAGACCCACGACCTTCTGGAAGATCCGCAGGACGGTGCGCGTGCGGGCATCGAAGGTCCCCGTGGCGCCGCCCCGAAGGGTGAAGCCGTTGCGGATGATCGCCTCCTGGAGCGCCTTCACTGCCGGGCCGGACTCTCCGAAACGGGGCATGCCGGGTGCCGTCTTGGCACCGCTGGACTGGGTCTGCACTGTCGCTGCCGCAGCGGGCTGAGCGGGGGTGAGAGCAACGGCCAGGGTGCTCCCTGCGACCGTTGCGGCGATTCCGATGATGATGTGCTGTGAGTTGCGGCGCATGCCCTGCTCCCTTGTTGATCCGCAGAAGGGATCGGCAGGGCCGGGCAGAACTTGAGAGATTTCTCACGGAAGATGTTCTGCCGACCACCATGAGTGGTTGTTGTGGTGATTCAGTCACAGAAGGTGAGGGGGTCGGCCCGCCTCAGGGCGGTCGGGCGTGTGGTCTGTTCTGGCATGGGACACTTGTCCCGTAAGGAGAATCCGGGGAGGAGACAGAAAGTGACGAGACTGACGGAATTGTCGAGGTCGGTGGCAGGGGCGAGAGTCGTGGTGACAGGGGCTGCCAGCGGAATGGGGCGGTCCACGGCCCATCTCTTCGCCGACGAGGGGGCTCACGTTGTCGTGGCAGACGTGACCGCCGAGGGCGTGGCCAGGGTGGTGGACGAGATCGGGTCGGCCCACGGCCCCGGGAGGGCCATCGGCGTGACTGCAGATGTGTCAGTGTCCGCGGACCGCACGAGGCTCGTCGAGTCGTGCGTGAGCGCGTTCGGGGGGCTCGACATCCTCGTGAACAACGCGGGGATCAGCCGTGTCTCGTCCGTGTTCAGTGACGACGCGACCTTCACGGCGAACTGGGACGCGACTGTCGCCGTGAACCTGAGCGCGCATGCCCACCTCATCCGGGCGGCCCTGCCGCACCTTCTCGCCGCCCCCCACGGCGGGCGTGTCATCAACATCGCCTCCACGGAGGCAATCGTCGCGACAGGGGGCCTGGCGGCATACACGGCCGCGAAACACGGTGTCGTGGGGCTCACCAAGAGTTTCGCCGTGGAGCTGGGCGGCAGGAACGTGACCGTCAACGCGGTGTGCCCCGGGCCGATCGACACCGGGATGACAGCCGGGGTTCCCGAGGACAAGAGGCAGAAGTACGTCCGACGGAAGGTGCCGCTCCGCCGTTACGGCATCCCGGAGGAGGTTGCCCACATGACCCTCAGCATCGCGCTCCCCGCGATGCGGTTCATGACGGGATCAGTCGTCGTGGTGGACGGCGG
The DNA here is from genome assembly GCA_046091825.1 of Actinomycetota bacterium. Lineage (GTDB taxonomy): Bacteria > Actinomycetota > Acidimicrobiia > Acidimicrobiales > Ilumatobacteraceae > UBA2093. The sequence goes on from JBJTCK010000055.1 coordinate 17,507, forward strand.
ACTCGTCGTGAACCACTGAGACACCCGCGAGGTTCCCGCGGTCAGTCCGCACCGTCGAACAAGCCGGAGAACCCCGATGGTCCGTGCGCACCCAGGACGAGAGTCTCGAGAACACCGGTTCCTGTGCTCACGCCACCCTGGCGCGTGCACGTCACCCGGGACAGTGTCTGCACATGGATGTGGTGCAGCGCCATCGGGTCGCCCACCGGGAGACCGAACCTGTCCCCACCGACGGCGGCCTCGCCCTTCCATGCGCCGTGGGTCCACTCCGGGTGCATGTAGCCGAGACCGAACATCTGGAAGTGCTTGATGGGCTCGAAGTCGAGGGTCACCTCCTCGTCCTTCATGCCGTAGCGCAACCTGAACGACTGCATGTGCCTCGTGCCGGGAGCCCAACTGATGTCGTAATCGACTGACCACGCGGGGGAGACCGCGTCCCTCCCCGTCAGGAGGGCTCCCGAGTGGTGCCAGCGCTCACCGTCGGAGTACTCGTTGATGTCGAACATCGTCCCGAAACCGTCGAAACAGACAGGCGCCCAGAGCCAGAAGAACTGTGGGGCAGCCACAACAGGGGCGCCAACTGCAATTCGCTCGCCGACCCCGCGGACACCCCACGACCTGTCGCGGGAGCCCATGACCCGTCCGGGCTCGATCTCCTCACGCACACCGTCGACCTCGATCCAGCCGCTCCAACGACCGAGCTGCGTGAGCCGCGTGTACCGCATGGTCTCCCGGACCCCCGCGCGCTGCTCGAAGACCGGCTCCTCGAACGGCAGCGACGTCGCCGACATGGTCAGTACGGCACGGAGTCCGTGTTCGGGTGCGTCGACCGTGATCCGGTGGGTCCGCAGGGGCTCGACGATCTCCACCGACACGGGGCCGACCGAGGTGCACATCATCCTGTCGGTGTGCGCGCGGGAACTCGCATGCACGTTCACCTGTTCGTTCCCCCGGATCACGGAGAAAGACGCGTCCATCACGTGCCGGTTCGGGTAGAGCCCCATGGCGAGGGCGAAGAAGGTCTCGCCGGAGGCGTCATAGCCGTTGAAAAAGTACCGGTCGTAGTGGTTCGGGTCGCCCGAGGCCGTGTGGGCCACGGGCAGGTGGCTCTGGTGCACCGGCCAGTCGTCGAACGAGGTGATCATGGGTGTGACGGTAGTCATCGGGGGCGGGGAGGGCTCCATCGGCGCCGGGCAGGCCTCCTGCGTACAGTTGAACCGTGCGTGCCCGTGTCAGCCCAGAGCGCTACTCGCAGGTGGCATCAGTGGCCCTCGCGTTGCTGTGCGTCATCGTGCTGTCGGGCGCGATGGTGCGCCTGACAGGCTCCGGACTGGGTTGCGACGACTGGCCGAACTGCAACTCGCAGAAGTTCGTGGACGTCTCGTCGACCCACGCCGCCATCGAGCAGGTCAACCGGCTCTTCACCGGGCTCGTCAGCCTCAGCGTGGTTCTCGCCGTCCTGATGGCGTACTTCAGGGTCCCGCGGCGCAGGGACCTGGTGCTGCTCGCGTGGGGCCTCGTGGCCGGCGTCGCGGCCCAGATCGTGATCGGCGGCATCGTCGTCCTGACGGGGCTGCACCCGCTCTGGAACATGGCCCACTTCGTGGTGTCAATGGTCCTGGTGACGTGCGCATTCCTCCTGGAGAGGTCTTCTCGCCTCCCCTCCGTCGCCCGGACCCGGCGGAACGTGCCGGAGAGACTGCGCCGTGCGCACGGAGCACTGGTCGTCGCGGCGGCCGTCGCCATCACCACGGGCACCGTCGTCACGGCGACCGGCCCGCATGCCGGTGACGAGAATGCCCGGCGTTTGGGCTTCGGTCTGCGCGATGTTGCCCGTGTCCACAGCACCAGCGTCATCATCTGCGTCGGTCTCATGGTGTGGCTGATGTGGCAGGTCGCGAGGGCGCAGGGGAGGGACTCCGCTTCCCTGCGGCAGGCTCTCGGCACGTTTGCCTTCGTGGCGGTTCTGCAGGGAGCGGTCGGCTACGCCCAGTACTTCACCGGGGTGCCCGTGCTGCTGGTGGGACTGCACATTGCCGGGGCCACGGCATTCTGGCTGTCGGCCTGCAACCTTGCCTTCGCACCGCGTCCCGACGAGGTGCTGCCTGTCAGCCCAGGTCCGTGACGAGGTCGTAGAGATGGTGGCAGTCGTTCAGCGTGAGCAGGCTGACCGTGTCGTCGATCCTCACGGTCGTGATGCTCGTGTTCTCGACCATCATCCAGAGCGAACGGTGCGTGCCGAGGGCGTGGGCGAGGTACGCGTTGATCGCGCCGCCGTGGCACACCACGGCGATGCACCCGCCGGCATGCCGTTCCGCGAGACGCGCGACGCGACCGGCGATGCGCGCCCGGAATTCTGCATCTGACTCTGCGTTCGGGATGCCGTCCCAGCGGCCGGTCGCGGCCCACTCGACGAATTGTGGGTCACCGGTGGCGGCCCTCCTCCTGAACTCGCCGTTCGACCAGTCACCGAGGCGGATCTCCTCGAGGTCCTCGTGCACGACAACGTCGAGTCCGTGGTGAAGGGCGACCTGCCACGCAGTGTCGTGTGCCCTCTTCAGGTGGCTCGAGTACACCGCATCGACCCGGGCGTTCTTCAGACGCTGCCCGAGTGCCACCGCCTGCTTCTCACCCTCGATGTGCAGGGGAGGGTCCGCGCTCTCGGGCGAACCCGGCACGATGTCCGCGGAGCGGCCGTGCCGGATGAGCATGACCCGGCACCCGTCGCCGATGCCTCCGTGGAGTGTGGGCTGGGCCACTGCCGTGGAGTCCGGCTCCCGGCTGGTGTCTGCGTGGTTCACGGTTGCTAGTTTGCCCGCATGAGCACGCCGCAAGAGGTTCTCCTCGACATTTCAGACCGCATCGCCACCATCACGCTGAACGCACCCGAGCGCATGAACACGATCTCGGGGCCGATGCTCGACCAGCTGTCGGAGCGCCTGCTGGAGGCCGACCGCAACCCGGAGGTGCGCTGTATCATCCTGACCGGGGCGGGCAAGGCGTTCTGTGCCGGTCTGGACATGGCGGCGCAAGCGGGCAAGGGCCAGTCACTCGGCGTGCTCGACAACCCCGGCACTAACATGGCCGAGTTCGACCTGCGCAACGCGCCCCCGGTCGTGCTCCACAACATCGACACTCCGGTCATCTGCGCACTGAACGGCGGCGCGGCCGGCTACGGACTGGACATCGCGCTCGGGTGCGACATCCGCATCGCGTCGACCACCGCGAAGATGGCACCCGGGTTCGCCAAGCGGGGAATCCTCCCGGAGAGCGGCGGCACATGGCTGCTGCCCAGGATGGTCGGCTACGCAAAGGCCGCAGAGATCTCCTTCACCGGGCGGACCCTCTCCGCCCAGGAGTCACTCGATCTCGGCATCGTGAACGCAGTCGTCGCCCCAGAGGACCTGCGCGAGCACTCCCTGGCGATGGCCGGCGAGATCGCAGGCAATGCGCCGCTCGCGGTCCGCGCGATCAAGCGGATGATGCGCGCTGCCGAGACGGAGACCTTCGAGCAGAACATCCACCACGTCTTCCTCCAGTTGCTCCCGCTCTTCCGCACGCAGGATTTCAAGGAGGGAGTGGCCGCCTTCATCGAGAAGAGGCCTCCGAACTTCGTGGGACGCTGAGTCTTGGGGCCGTTCGAGGTCCTCGGCATCCCGCCCGGTTCCGACGAGGGAGCCGTCAGGAGCGCCTTCCGCGAGCGCGCGAGACGATTGCACCCCGATGTCGGGGGCGATGACCGGTCCATGGCGGAACTCGTCGAGGCCTACCGGGCGGCAGTCGCCGAGGTGCGGCGTCCGCGGCCGGACGCACAGGCAGGGCAGGCCGCGCCCGTGGGCCGACGTCGTGGCCGGGACCGCCGGAGGTTCGAGCATGACGTGGCGAGCTTCACTGTCGACGCACTTCCAGTCGTGGCTTTCGAGGCACTCCACATCGTGGCCGCCTCGCTTGGGGACATCTCGGACGAGGAGCCGCCGTACATGGTCGAGTTCCTCATGCGGGACGCAGAGTCTTTGTGGTGCAGGTGCGACCTGGTGCCTGACGCCGGGTCCACCACGGTCGCAGTGACGGTGTCCCCGGCGGGTGAAGAGCCGCTGGTCAGGGTGGACGGTATGCGTGACCTGCTCGTCGCCGAGCTCAACGCCCTCGACTGGGAGTGACTCAGGGCCGTTCCGCCGCCGCCTTCGTCAGGCGGTCCCGCACGGCAGCGGCAAGACCCTCGCCGGCGGGGAGGACCGCGACCACGTCGGTCACGCCGTCGTCGTCTGCACGGCGAAGGTCCCCGTAGAGCGTCGAGGCGTACGTCACCGCGTCGACCCCGTCTCCCAGCACGCGGGCCACGGCACCGGACGGCACGGCCGACAGGACCCGTCGGGCCTCACCGGACGACGAGACGAGGTGCACACGAGCGCGCGGTGCGTAGTGGGAAGTCAGCATGCCCGGCGCCCGCGAGGGGCCGTCGGGGCCAGACAGGCGTTCACCGGTTGTCTCCTCGATCTGGGCTGCAGACACCGCACCGGGCCGCAGGACCTGCAGGACTCCTGTGCAGTCCACGATTGTCGACTCCAACCCGACCTGGCACCTGCCCCCGTCGAGCACGAGGTCCACCAGGCCGTCGAGGTCGGCAACCACGTGGGAGACATCGGTCGGGCTGACATGGCCGAACCTGTTGGCCGAGGGTGCCACGACGCCTTCGCCGAGCCTGTCGATCAACTCGAGTGCCATCGGGTGCGCAGGGACCCTGATGGCAACCGTGCCACGACCCCCGGTGACCACATCAGGCACGGAGTCCCGCCGGCGGACCAGCACCGTCAGAGGCCCGGGCCAGAAACGCCGTGCGAGGGACGTGGAACGTGCATCAAACTCGCCGTATGCGGCGGCCTGCTCGAGCGACGACACGTGGACGATCAACGGGTGATCTGTGGGTCTGCCCTTCACGGTGAACACACGCCGCACCGCCTGTTCATCGGAGACCCTGGCAGCGAGGCCGTAGACGGTCTCGGTGGGGATGCCCACGGGCCCGCCGGAGGCGAGGACCGCGACAGCTTCGTCGATGTCTTCGGTGACCCTCGTCGGGTTCACGCTGCCCCGAGGAACTCAAGGACCGCGTCGATGAACGCGAAGGACTCCGGCGTGGCGAAATGGTCCGTGTTCCTCAGCACCACCAGCTTCCCGTTCGGAAACGAGGAAGCGAGCCTGTCGGCCGGGTGGGTGAAATCCTTGTCGCCGATGACCACGAGGACCGGGTTCTCGATGGATGCGAGCACCATCGGGTCCACCGGGGCCTGGCGGGGCCGCTTCATCACGGCTGTCAGGGCGGCCTTGTCCTTGCCCGGTGCACTCGCGTAGTTGGCGAAGATCTGAGCGCTCGGGTCGGAGGAGTCGCCCGTGCCCTCGAGGGCAGCGATGATCTTCTTTCCGTCGTCCGGTCCGCGCTCCTCGAGCATCCCGTCACCGATTCCCGCCAGGACCACGCGCCCGAACCTCCCCGGCTCCGCCGTCAGGGCCCCGAGGACAGTCATCGCCCCCAGGGAGAACCCGACAGCGTCGACCACGGGAGGTGCGCCGGCGAGCCGGCGGAGGAGCCACTCATCGAGGCGGGCATACGCCTCGGGGTCATGCGGCTTCTCCTCGTCGCCGTGGCCGAGCAGATCCACACCGATGACGGAGCGGCCCCCGTCCTCCAGGAGGGCATCCATCCCGGTGGACTGCCACGTCTCCCTGAAGGAACCGGCCCAGCCGTGGACGAGAACGACGGGGGAGTCCGCTGGAGCAGTCATGCGCACACGGTAGTCTCGGAACGCCCTATGCGCTTCCTCCAGAGCCCCCCTGCGCACGACCTGACGTACAACGACGTCTTCATGGTTCCGAGCATGTCCTCCGTGCCCAGCCGCATGGACGTCGACCTGCGCACCCCTGACTCCCTCGGGACGAACATCCCTGTCGTCGTCTCGAACATGACGGCAGTCGCCGGGCGCAGGATGGCCGAGACGGTCGCCCGCAGGGGCGGTCTCGTGGTCCTCCCGCAGGACATCCCGCTCGACATCATCCGGACTGTGGTGGATCACGTGAAGTCCCGGCATCCGGTCTTCGAGACACCGATCACGCTCGGTCCCACGGACACGCTCGGTGAGGCACTGTCGCTGATTCACAAGAGGGCGCACGGTGCGGTCGTTGTCGTTGACGACGACGGCCGGCCTGTCGGCATCTTCACGGAGCATGATGCGTCTGGCTACGACAGGTTCACGCAGCTCAAGAACGTGATGAACCCGGACATTGTGTCCGTGCCCGATGATGCCGGCATCGTGTCGATCCACGACCAGCTCGCAGACCAGCGCCTGAGCTTCGCGCCCGTCGTCGACGCCGGCGGCCGTCTCGTCGGGTGCGTCACCCGCAAGGGCGCCCTGCGCAGCACCATGTATGCCCCGGCGGTCGACGCATCGGGGAGGCTCCTGTCCTCGGTCGCGGTGGGCATCAACGGGGATCCCGGTGCACGCGCCCGCGCCCTCGTGGGGATGGGGGTCGACGTACTCGTCATCGACACGGCGCACGGCCACCAGGACAGGATGATCCGCGCAATCGAGGCGGTCCGCAAGTCTGCGCCGTCGACCCCGATCGTGGCAGGCAATGTCGTGACCCGCGACGGCGCCCGAGACCTCATCAACGCCGGCGCCGATGTCGTGAAGGTGGGTGTCGGGCCGGGCGCCATGTGCACCACGCGGATGATGACCGGTGTCGGGCGCCCGCAGTTCTCGGCGGTGCTGGAGTGTGCGGAGACGGCGCTCTCGATGGGCAGGCATGTGTGGGCGGACGGCGGTGTCCGCTATCCCCGAGACGTCGCCCTCGCCCTCGCGGCAGGTGCGTCAAGCGTGATGCTCGGGTCATGGCTCGCCGGCACGTACGAGTCCGCAGCGGACACGTTGAGGGACACCGAGGGCCGTCTCTACAAGGAGAGTTTCGGCATGGCGTCGAACAGGGCGGTGCGCAACCGCACCCGCACGGAGACTGCGTTCGAGCGCGCGAAGAAGGAGCTCTTCGAGGAGGGCATCAG
>JBJTCK010000056.1:0-15509 GCA_046091825.1 Actinomycetota bacterium
ATCCTCGGGGAGGCAGCTGGCGAAGACCCGGCCCGGGTCCTTCTCGGCCTCCCGGGTGAGCTCGGCCCCGAAGCCGATCCCCTGGTGTCCGACCCGGCGCTCGATCACCTGCTCGAGGTTGGCGAAGGCCCCGCCGCAGATGAAGAGGATGTTGGTGGTGTCGATCGTGAGGAACTCCTGGTGGGGATGCTTGCGGCCGCCCTGGGGCGGGACGCTTGCCGTCGTTCCCTCGAGGATCTTCAGGAGCGCCTGATGGACGCCCTCGCCGGAGACGTCACGGGTGATGCTGGGGTTCTCCGCCTTGCGGGCCACCTTGTCGATCTCGTCGATGTAGACGATGCCCTGCTCGGCCTTCTTCACGTCGAAGTCGGCGGCCTGGAGGAGCTTGAGGAGGATGTTCTCCACGTCCTCGCCCACGTAGCCCGCCTCGGTCAGCGCAGTGGCGTCGGCGACGGCGAACGGGACGTTCAGCATGCGGGCGAGCGTCTGGGCGAGATGCGTCTTGCCGCAACCGGTCGGTCCGAGCAGGAGGATGTTCGACTTCTGCAGTTCCACCTCGTCGCGGCGCAGCCCGGTGGACTGGCGCATGTGCTGGAGCCGGCGGTAGTGGTGGAAGACGGCGACCGAGAGGACCTTCTTGGCCTGCTCCTGGCCCACGACGAACTCGTCGAGGAAGGCACGTGTCTCGGTGGGAGTGGGGAGGGAGTCGAGGCGCACCTCGGAGCGCTCCCCCACCTCCTCCTCGATGATCTCGTTGCAGAGGTCGATGCACTCGTCGCAGATGTACACGCCGGGCCCGGCGATGAGCTTCTTGACCTGCTTCTGCGACTTGCCGCAGAACGAGCACTTCAGTAGTTCGCCTGTGTCACCGAATTTGGCCACGAAGTGCTCCCGCTGTGTGTCGCGTCAGCGGATCGGACCGGTGCGGTCCGCCAGCTGGCGCGATGAAATGACATCATCGATGATGCCATACGCGAGGGCCTCGTTTGCTTCCAATACGAAGTCCCGGTCCGTGTCGGCGTGGATGCGCTCCAGGGGCTGGCCCGTGTGGTTGGCCAGAATCTCCTCCAGAAGGTCCCGCATGCGCAGGATCTCGTTGGCGGCGATCTCGAGGTCGGTCACCTGGCCGTAGCCCACCTGGCCGTACGGCTGGTGGAGGAGCACGCGGCTGTGGGGCAGGGCAAGGCGCTTGCCCTTGGTGCCGGCGGCCAGCAGCACGGCGGCCGCCGAGGCGGCCTGCCCGAGGCAGATCGTGGCGATGTCGTTCTTGATGAACTGCATCGTGTCGTAGATCGCGAACAGTGCCGTGATGTCGCCGCCGGGGCTGTTGATGTAGATGTTGATGTCCCTGTCGGGATTCTCGCTCTCCAGGTGGATGAGCTGGGCACAGATCAGGTTCGCGATGGTGTCGTCGATCGGCGTGCCGAGGAAGATGATGTTCTCCTTCAGCAGGCGGCTGTAGAGGTCATAGACCCTCTCGCCGCGGCTGGTCGTCTCGGTGACGTTCGGGACGTAGTAGTTCTGGAAGTTCACTCTGCATCCTCTGCGTCTGTGTGGTCGTGCGGGTGGTCATGGTCGGCCTCGGAGTGCCCGAGCACCGTGTCGGTGTCGAGTGTTGCACCGTTCTGGTCCACGTAGGTGGCATTGTGCAGCAGCCAGTCGAGCGCCTTTGACTTTCGGATCTGGGACGCCAGGTCCGTCACGGCATCGTTGTCCTCGTATGCCTTCCGGACCTTCGCAACCTTCTCGTTCACCTGCATGGCGATCGCCTGGAACTCTGCCTCGATGTCGTCATCGGTGGCCTCGATGGACTGGGCTGTGGCCACGGCGCGCAGCGCCAGGTCGACCTTCACGGCCTTCTCCGACTGTGACTTCAGTCCCTCCACGAAGGAGGCAGTGTCCTGGCCGGTGGCCGAGAGCCACTGGTCGAGGGCGATCCCCTGCTGCTGGAACTGCTGGACGGTGTTCTGCACCCGGGCCTGCAGGTCACCCTGCACCATGACCTCCGGGGCCTCGATGTCCACGAGCGCAGCGAGCGCGTCGGTGACCCGGTCGACGACCGTGCGGCGCATGGTGTTCACGCGCATCTCCGCGAGACGGGCACGCAGGGCACCCTTCCACGCGTCCACCGTGTCGTGCTCTGCGATGTTCTGCGAGACCCACTCGTCCGTCAGCTCCGGCAGCGCGAGCGTCTGCACCTTGTTGACGGTGACGCTGAAGTCAGCGGCCTCCTCGGTGCCGTTCGGCACGGCCGTGAACGAGAGGGTGTCCCCCTTCTTCACGCCGGTCACCTGGTCGTCGAAGCCGGGGGCGACCCAGCCGCGCCCGACCTCGTAGGTCCACTCGTCCACGTTGAGGCCGGCCACTGGCTCGCCGTCCCGGGTGCCGACGAGGTCGATGATCACGTAGTCGCCGGCCTTCGACGGCGCGTCGGAGTCCACGAGCGACCCGTGGCGGCGCAGTTCCGCCTCGACCGCCTCGTCGAACTCGGCATCCGTGAGCTCGGGGTTCACCAGTTCGACGCGCAGCCCGTTGTACCCGGGCACGGTGATCTCGGGCCGCACCTGGCACGTGGCCTCGAAGCGGACCGGGCCGGACTCGGCCCCGTCGACGAGGTTGATGTCGGGGGTGGCAATGAGGTCGACGTCGTGCTCGCGCACGGCACGGCTGAGGTACTGGGGGATCGCGTCGTTCAGGGCCTGCCCGCGGGCGGCGTCGAGACCGATGCGGGCCTCGAGCACCTTGCGCGGGGCCTTGCCGGGGCGGAAGCCCGGCATGCGCACCTCGTGCGCGATCTTGCGGAACGCGGCGTCGATGTTGTTGTCGAACTCCGCCTCGTCGACCTCGATGGACAGCTTGACGTTGTTGCCCTCAAGGGCTTCGAGTGTGCTTTTCACAGGGCGCCGAGTGTATCGGCGGGGCATTCGTCCCCGTTTGGGCGCCCGGACCGCGGCGAAGCGGGGGCCGGCGGGCGGGAAGGGCCATAATGGGCGCATGTCGTTCTGGAAGCCCCACTCGCTGGCCAACCCCCACCAGGGACAGATCAACCTCCGCATCGGCGACACCGTGGAGGCCACCGTCGACCTGGACGGCGTGCCCGCCGGCACCGCGGGCAAGGTCATCCTCGCCAACGGGTTCAGCTGGCTGCGCTACCGGGTGCTCTTCGCGAACGGGGTGGAGGTGGGTGACCTCGACCACCGCAACATCGCTGCCACGGGCCGCACTGCCAAGCGGCTCGCCCGCGCCGCCAAGCGCTCTGCCTGACCCCACGGTCGCGCGGCGGTAGCGTCCTGTTCACACCTAGCGGGGTGTGGCGCAGTTGGCAGCGCGCCTGCTTTGGGAGCAGGAGGCCGGGAGTTCAAGTCTCCCCACCCCGACCACGACACCCGCGCCCGGCCTGACCGGCGGGCTCCTCCAGGAAAGGCCAGAACTATGCCAGCAGACCTCGACCAGGCGAAGTACGTCTCGTTCACCACATACAAGAAGAACGGTGACCCCGTGTCGCTCCCGGTCTGGGTCGTCCCGTTCGACGGCGGGTACGCATTCACCACCGATCTCAACTCGCACAAGGTGCGCCGCGTCCGCAACGACGCCCGCGCGACCCTCCGCGTGTGCGACATGCGAGGCAAGGTGGCCGAAGGGACGGTGACGCACACCGGTGCGGCGGTCGTGCTGCCCGAGGCCGACGTCGCCCGCGTGACCGCACTGGTGAAGAAGAAGTACCGCATCGGATGGGCGCTCCTCGGGGCGATGGAACTGTGGCGCAAGGTCACCGGCAAGGCAGACGGCAGCGCCGACTCCGCCATCAAGGTGACCCTCAACCAGTCCTGACCGTCGCCACGGGCGTCTCCCTGCGGGGAGATGGGGAAATTCGGCCGGGTCCCTTGGTTATCCACAGGGCTGCCTGTACAGTCGTCAGGCACCTTCGAGTGCGTCCATGGGTACACACCGGTATCTGTGGCGCACCCCCGGCCCCCGCCGGTGAGAGACTTAGTCATGGACGCCCAGCGCACTGTTGCCGACCTTGGTCTGCCCACGCCCGTCGTCGACGAGCTCACACGCCAGGGAATCACCGCCCCCTTCCCCATCCAGCTGGCCACGATCAGCGATGCGCTGGCGGGCCGCAACACCCTCGGCCGGGGCCGCACCGGCAGCGGCAAAACCCTCGCCTTCTCGCTACCCATGATCGCCCGGCTCGCGCAGGACAACCGTGCCCCGCGCAAGTTCCGCCCCCGCGCGCTCATCCTTGTCCCCACGCGTGAGCTCGCCAACCAGGTGCGCGACGTCATCAACCCCCTCGCCCGCACGCTCGACATGACCACCGCAGTCGTCTACGGCGGCGTCGGGTACGGCAAGCAGATCGAGGCCCTGCGCAACGGCACCGACATCGTGGTGGCCTGCCCCGGCCGCTTCGTGGACCTGCTCGAGTCCTGCCACGTGCAGCTGGACGACATCGAGATAGTCATCCTCGACGAGGCCGACCACATGGCCGAGCTCGGTTTCCTCGAGCACGTGACCCAGATCCTGAACGAGATCCCGCGCGAGGCCCAGCACATGCTCTTCTCGGCCACGCTCGACCGCGGCATCGACAAGGTGGTGCGCAAGTTCCTCGAGAACCCCGTGACCCACGAGATCGAGACGCCGGAGGACGAGGAGGTCACCATGACCCACCACTTCTTCCACGTCTCCCAGGACGAGCGCTTCAAGGTGATCGCCGACCTCTGCTCCGCCCCGGGCAAGTCCCTCGTCTTCACGCGCACCAAGCACGGTGCCCGCAAGCTGACGGTCGCCCTCATCAAGGCGGGCGTCCCCAGCGTGGAACTCCACGGTGACCTCAGCCAGATGGTGCGTGCGCGCAACCTCGCTGCCTTCGCGAACGGCAAGGCCGACACCCTGGTGGCCACGGACATCGCGGCGCGCGGCATCCACGTTGACGACATCGCGATTGTCATCCACGCCGACCCGCCGGAGGAGCACAAGGCGTTCCTGCACCGCTCGGGCCGCACCGCCCGCGCGGGGGCCGAGGGCACAGTCGTCACGATGGTCACCGAGAACCAGCGTCGCCACGTCAAGCGCCTGGCCAAGGACGCCGGGATCGAGCCCACCAACACCAAGGTGGCAGTCGGTCACGAGTTGCTCACGTTCATCGCCCCCGGTGAGCGCACCTTCCGCGAGATGCCGAGCATCGAAGAGCCCAGGAAGGAGCGCCAGCCGCGCTCCGGGGGCCCGCGCCACCGCAACGGCGGCGGGCACCGCGGCCGCAACGACCGGCGCGAGGACAGGCCCCGCAGTTTCGACCGCAACGACCGGCCCCGCCGCGACGACGACCGCCCCCGCAACTTCGACCGTGACGACCGCCGCAACGACCGTCCGCGGCGAGATGATGACCGCCCCCGCCGCGACGACGACAGGCCCCGCGGCAGCCGCCCCGGCTCCTCTGCTGGCGCACGCGGCCGATACGGGAACGACAACCGCGGAGGTTCGCGCCCGCCCGCCAAACGCGGCGGTCCCGGCCCCCGCGGCAAGGGCAAGCCGACCCGCAGCTACAAGTAGCCCTCGCGTGCGACATCCGTCGCTCGCCTGCAACACGAACCGGTCGGTCGCCTAGCGTTCGGGGAAACACGTCTCCCCGGAGGACCGCCATGACCGACTACGACAAGATCTACATCAACGGCCAGTGGGTGCCGAGCGAGGGCAGGGGCTCGATCGCCGTCCACGACTCCACCAACGAGGAGGTCATGGCCACCGTCCCGGAGGGCACGGCAGGTGACGTGGCAAAGGCGGCCGCAGCGGCCAAGACGGCTTTCGAGTCATGGAGCACCCTGCCGGCGGCGGAGAGGGCCAAGTACATGAGCCGCATCGGCGATGCGCTCGGGGGCCGCATGGACGAGATCGCCAGCGCAATCTCGCGCGAGACAGGCATGTCGAAGCCGCTGTCGAACGTGATCCAGGTGGGCCTTCCGCTCAACTCGTTCAAGACTGCAGCCGCGGTGGCGGAGTCATTCCAGTACTCGAGGGAGATCGGTTCCTCCGTGGTGGTGCGCGAGCCGATCGGCGTCGTCGGTTGCATCACGCCGTGGAACTACCCGCTGCACCAGATCGCCGCGAAGGTCGCCTACGCGATGGCCGCCGGCTGCACCGTGGTGCTGAAGCCGAGCGAGGTGGCACCGGTCGATGCCTTCATGCTGGCCGAGATCATCCACGAGGTCGGCCTGCCGGAGGGCGTGTTCAACATGGTCACCGGCACCGGACCTGTCGTCGGCGAGGCAATCGCCGCCAGCCCCGACATCGACATGGTCTCGTTCACCGGTTCCACCCGTGCGGGCAGGCGCGTGATGCAGGTGGGCGCCGAGACCGTGAAGAAGATCGCGCTCGAGTTGGGCGGCAAGAGCGCCAACATCATCTGTGATGACCTCGACGCCGAGGCCTTCGGCAAGGCGGTCATGGCCGGCGTGGGCAAGTCAATGCTCAACAGCGGCCAGACGTGCTCAGCCCTCACCCGCATGCTCGTGCCGAGGGCACGTCTTGCGGAGGCAGAGACGGCCGCCGCGCTGGTGGCGAACGGCATGAAGGTCGGCGACCCGTTCGCAGAGGGAACCAACCTCGGGCCGCTCGCGAGCGCGGCGCAGCGCGACCGCGTGCAGGGCTACATCCAGAAGGGCATCGACGAGGGCGCGGTGCTTGTGGCGGGGGGCCTCGGTGCTCCCGAGGGCCTCGACAAGGGCTACTACGTGCGTCCCACTGTGTTCTCGAACGTGCGTCCGGGCATGACCATCGAGCAGGAGGAGATCTTCGGGCCGGTCCTCTCGATCATCCCCTACGAGGACGATGACGACGCGGTCCGCATCGCAAACGGCACGGTCTACGGCCTGGCCGGCGCCGTGTTCGCCGCCGACAAGGACCGCGCCCTCGCCATTGCCCGCCGCATGCGAACCGGCCAGGTGGAGGTCAACGGGGGCGCATTCAACGCAAACGCCCCGTTCGGCGGGTACAAGCAGTCCGGAATCGGCCGTGAACTGGGCGAGTACGGCTTCGAGGAGTTCCTGGAGATCAAGAGCCTCCAGATGTGAGCCCAGGCAGGCCTGGACTGCCTCCCAACCCATGGTGGACAACAGGAATAGTCTTCTGTATCCTCGGTAGTACGGAACTTCCTACAAGGTTCGTCGCACCACTTCCACCACACCACCACCACCACATTGACCCAGGTCTCTTGCTCCTTGCGCTCGCGCGCGTCCAGGGCGATATCGATGCTGCTTGTTGCCGCATCGATGTTCGCTCTCGTCGTGTCGTCCCCGTGGGCTGACACACCGAAGGCGAAGGCACTCGCTTCCGAGACCGTGGACCACGCCGTCACGTTCAACGGGTCGACACAGAGTGCATCCGTCGCCGACTCCGGCACGTCGTACGACGGCATCAACGGGTTCACGGTGTCCGCATGGATCAGGCCAGCCGCAGCGTGCGCGTCGGGGTTCTGCATGATCGTCAACAAGGAGAGTTCCTGGGAACTTGCCATCCAGGCCGGTGTTCTGGACTTCGCCATCATGGGCGCCACCCAGGGCTGGGAATGGCAGTCCATCCGGGCCAACAGTGCGACGCTCCCGCGGGGTCCCACCGGTCGGTGGACCCACGTCGTGATGGCCGTCGACAGGGCCGGCAATGACCTCTACATGTTCGTGAACGGCCGGCTGGCGTATTCGCTGGTCGACAATGCCACATCCGTGCCGAGCTCCGGCAGGGACTCGACCGAGGCCTTCACGATCGGCGGTCGACCGTCCGCAACATCGTTCAACGGGGCCATCGACGAGTTCCGCCTGTACAACACCGCGCGCATCACCGAGGCCCTGGCACAGGCCGACATGGGCACATGGGGACCTGCGGGCACCACGAATCTTGCGGCGTATTTCGACTTCAACGAGGGAACCGGAACGACTGTCGTCAACAAATCGTCAGCAGCAGGTTCGGGACCGAACCTCACGCTCGTGGGCAGCCCCTCGTGGGGTGACATCAAGACGGTCGACACGACAACCGCCCCTGGCGAGACCATCGTGACCTTCCCCAGGACCTACCTCACAGAGGTTGGCGGGTACACGCTCCCGTCGGGCCCCACCCGAGCGCGAGTGCTGGTTGTCGGCGGCGGCGGTGGCGGCGGCAGCGACAATGCCGGTGGTGGCGGCGCCGGTGGTGTGTACGACACTGCATACTCCGCAACACCGACCGTCGCCGTCAGTGCGGGCGTGTACGCGGTCACGGTCGGCCAGGGTGGATTCGGGGGGAGGGACATGCTCTCTGCGCCGACCATGAGCCCTGCCACCGACGGCTGGCCCACCACCGCATTCGGTGTCTCGGCGGGATACGGCGGTGCAGGCGGGTCGGGTCACAACACCGTCGCGTGGAACTACGGAAACGCGGGCGGACCCGGCACTGCGGGCGGTTCCGGAGGTGGCAGTGCGAACGAGAGCAACGCCGGCGCCGGTGGAGCGGCCGGCACGGGCACTGCATTCAACGGTTTTGCCGGTGGTGCAGGTGGCAGTTCCGACTCCGTGGGTGGTGGTGGCGGCGGCGCCTCCGCAGCCGGCGCAGCCTCAGGCACCGGAACCGGGGGCGCGGGCAAGTCCTCGAGCATCTCCGGAACGGCCACGACCTACGGCGGCGGAGGCGGTGCCGGACGCTTCAACGGCAACTCGGCAACGGCCGCAGGAGGATCTGGCGGCGGCGGGGCCGGAACTCTCACGCAGGGTGGCGACGGTTCGGCCAACACAGGCGGTGGAGGCGGAGGGGCCACCTGGAACGCCACGGTGTCGCGCGGCGGATTCGGCGGGACCGGGTTGGTGATCATGAGGTGGACACTCCCCCAGGCCTTTGCCACCACCCAGTACGCCCTGTCCACCGACGGGTCCAGCACCGCGATCGCACAGATCACCGACACCACTAACAGCCCGTTCGACAACCTGGACGACTTCACCTTTGAGGCGTGGCTGAGACCCACTGCCCGCAACCTCAACGCACGCACCTTGCTGGGCAAGGAGGCCTCGTTCCTTGTCGCCCTCTGGTCCAGCGACGGCGGAGCCGATGCCAACAAGGTCTGCTTCGCAATCTGGGTTTCGAACTGGCAATGGCAATGCACGGCATCGGTGGTCCCGAGCGCCACGTGGACGCACCTCGCGTTCGTCCGCACCGGCGGATCCATCGTGGTGTACCTGAACGGCGCCTACAGCACGACCACTGCCCCGGTCGGGGCGAACACCGTCGGCACGATCTCCTCGAACAACAACCCGATCGGTCTCGGAGGTCGCCCGGCGTACACCCCCGACAACTACGCCGGTCTCATGGACGAGGTGCGCCTGTGGAACTACGCCCGCAGTGCATCTGACATCTCCACCTTCTTCCAGCGCAGGATTGCCGGAAATATTGCCTACTTCCCGTTCGACGACGGGGACATGTCCTACACCGCCGCACGAAACGACGACGTGCGTTACGTCCTCAACCGCGCGGCGTCAGCGGGCACCGGGTTCAATGCGGTTCTCGGGACGAACGCCACGCTCGGCACCTCCACCGTGGCATCGGTCGACCCAAACCTCGCGGGGTCAGGTTTCCAGGGCTACCTCCCCGGTGTCGACCCGACGAACAACGGGACAGCGGTCACGTTCGCGGTGTCCTCGCAACCCACCAAGGGGGCCGTGACCATCAACCGCACGACGGGGTTCTTCAATTACGTGGGTGGTGCGAACAACTTCGGCGCGGACTCATTCACCTACTCCGTGACAGGCGCGAACGGTACGACCACGGGCACGTACAACCTCACGCTGAACGACTACGCCATCGCCTCGTCGAGGTCGTTCAGCCAGTCGGCTGACATCACCGCAACTGTCGGCAGTGCGACTTCCCTCGGCTACAGCAACCCGTCCACCCAGTACACGAGCGGCGAGACCGTTCGCGCGGTGCTCTCCTCCACGTCCGGCACGCTGGCGGCCACCCTGAACGGTTCCTCTCTCGCCGCCGGAGCCCAGAACAGCACGTCACTGACTCTCGACGGCACGCAGGCCCAGATCAACGCCGCACTGAACTCTGCGACCATCACTTCTTCTGCCACCAATCCCGCGCGCGTCACCCTGACCCTCTCGATGAAGCCGGTGGACCAGACTGTGGGCGGGCGCAGCTGGGTGTACAACACGAACGGGCACTTCTACTCGCGATACGACGCGGGTGCAGTGAACCTCACCCAGGCCCAGGCCACCACGGCAGCGAACGCCATCACCCTGGGCGGGCGGCGAGCGTACCTGGCGACCATCCAGCACTCCGGGGAGAACGCCACGGTGCAGACGGCCATCGGTTCGGTGACGGCATACCTTGGCGGCAACGATGTCGCGGTCGAGGGGACGTTCCGCTGGTACGGAAACGACTCGAATGCCGTGTTCCGCACTGCCGGCGCTACGTACCGCAGCAGGTACAACAACTGGAATTCGAACGAGCCGAACGACTCGGGCGGCAACGAGGACTGGCTGGAGATGAACGGGTCCTCGGGCCTGTGGAACGACTGCGGCTCGGCGTGCATCGGATCCCGTCAGTACGCAGCGATCGAGGTGGACCCCGTGTCCACGCGCACCGTCACGAATGTCGACTTCTCCAGGGCCCTGACGGCCACGGCATCGGCCGCACGGAACCTGGGCCTCGGCGCGACGTTCCTCAGCACGTCGCTGTGGGGAACCTCAGAGACAGTGTCTGCGACGATCACCGCGAGCGCGGGAACGGTCACGCTCACCCAGGGGGGCACGACGGTGACCGCGGGTTCGCTCGGGTCGTCCACCTTCACGGTGGAGGCGACACGGGACACCCTCAACACGGCCCTGAACACCGCGACCGTGACTCCCCCCTCGTCGGGCAGCAGTTCGGTGACTGTCTCCTACGGTGTGAAACGCCAGACCACAGGCTCGTACTACTACAGCAGCGCAACCGACCACTTCTACTTCCGCAACACGACGACTGCCGCGCAGGCAACGCATGCGACCACGGCGGGTACGACGGCGTTCGGCGGAACGTACGGTTACCTGGCAACGGTGACGAGTGGTGAGGAGTACACCACAGTCCGGGCAATCTCGGCAGCACAGTCATGGTCCGGCGGCTCCGACAGCGTGTCCGAGGGCCAGTGGACATGGGACTCCCCCGATGAGTACCAGATCTACTCGGACTTCGACCAGTCGATCGGCGGCAGCTACCAGCAGTGGGACCCGGCCGGCGAGCCGAACAACTCGGGCCAGGGCATGGTCATCACGTACGGGTCATCCAACTCACTGTGGGACGACCAGAGCAACACGAACGCATTGGCGGCCGTCTACGAATGGGCCCCGATCGACACCTCGCTCACGCTGAACGTGACCGCCTCGGGCCCACTCTCCATCACCACACCGTCAGCCGGCCTCACCGCGACACTCGGCACGGCGTACTCGGTGTCGACCGGCGCATCCGGCGGCCTCTCCCCCTACACGTACTCGCTCGGCGGGTCACTGCCGTCCGGGCTCTCCCTGAACGCATCGACTGGCGTCATCAGTGGCACCACCACGGTTGCCGGCGGGTCGTACGCCGTGACGGTAACCGCAACCGACGCGAACGGCGCCACTGCCACCACATCCTCGTTCTCCATCCGGGCTGTGGCCGCGGCGTGCTCCCCCACCTCCACGATTGTCGGCACACAGACGATCCTGCAGTTCGCGAACACGACCGCATGCGACTGGACGGTGCCGTCTGGTGTCGGGTCCGTCGACGTGTTCATGGTCGGGGCGGGCGGCGGCGGCGGGGCCGATGGCGGACCCGGGGGCGGCGGCGGAGCGACCACCCGCGTGGACGGTCGTGCGGTCGCTGCGGGCGACGTGTTGACGGTCCAGGCGGGCGCAGGCGGGGCCGGCGGAATCTACGGCGGGGCCAACGGAGCCGCGGGCGGTCAGTCCTCTCTCACCCCGGTCACGGGATCGGCCCTCACTGCGAACGGCGGAGCAGGCAGCACCAACGGTCCGTCGGGCACCGGCGGCGCCGGCGGGACGACATCGACCGGGTTCGCGGGCGGGGCCGGCGGCACCGCGTCAGGCTGGACTGACGGTGCGGTCGGCGGGGCCGGCGGCACCGGTTCGGTCGGTTTCTTCACTGGCAGTTCCGTGCAGTATGGCGGAGGCGGCGGTGGAGGGGCACTCAACGGGGGCTCGTTCACGAGGTCCCCGGCAGCTGGCGCATCGGGTGGCGGCAACGGCTGCACGGCGAGCGGGGCAAACAACACGGCAGGGGTCAGCGGCACGCGAGGCGGCGGCGGTGGCGGCGGTTGCGCAGGCAACGGAGGCCGCACCACGGCCGGCAACGGAGGCAACGGGCTGGTCCTCGTGCGGTACGCCACGGACCCTCTTGACGCTTTCCCTGCTGACATCGGGTCGGTGCGCGCATGGGTGCAGGGGGACTCGTTCCAGTCCCTTGACACCGCGCGGCGCAGTTGGCTCGACGTGACAGGCAACGGCAGGTCAGCCACCAACTTCTACGGCTCGCCGAGTGTCACCGACGTGACCGGCAACGGCGCGAGCAACACAGTGAAGACTCTGTCCGGCGGGACAACGACAGGCCTGCGATTCCCCGCCGGCTTCGTCTCCTCCGGCACGTCCACGGCGAACGACTACACGCTGTTCCACGTGGCGCGGTATTCGGGGGCCACCCGCAACCGCATCTTCGACGCCGTGAACTCGAACTGGCTCTCGGGCTTCTGGTCGGCAAACGCCGGTGTCGCATTCCACAACAAGTGGTTCGTTCCGGCCGCACAGCCGACCAGCGGTACCTACAGCCACACGAACTGGGTGCTCAGCACCGATCAGAACAATGCCTACCGGTCAAACGGTGGCGACACCCTCTCAGGCACCACGACTGGGGCTTACAGGTCTGACGACCTCGCCATCAACTACGGCAACTATTACGGGAGCGAGTTCAGCGACTGGAACGTGGCCGAAGTCCTGGTGTTCTCGCGGGAACTCACAGCAAGCGAGGTCCGCAGGGTCGAGAGCTATCTGGTCCGCAAGCACGGCCTGCAGGGCATCAACACCGGCGGTACCCGCACCGACCCACTGTCCGTGCGGTCACTTTCTCTCGCAAAGGTGGCCGGCCAGACAGACCGCCTCGCTGCCACATGGACACTCCCGCAGGACACCACCGGCGTCACTGACTTCAAGGTCGAGTACAAGGAGTCCTCGGCCACGTCATGGACCGAGTGGACCCACGCCGCGAGCGCATCCCTGGCCACCGCCACGATCACCGGTCTCACTGCGGGCACCGCCTATGACGTGCGCGTCACACCGGTCGACTCCGGCGCACCGAACCGCCCGGTCAGCACCGTCACCAACGTCGCGACCTGGAAGAGTTCCACTGTCACCCTTGGCTCCCTGCCCCCGAGCCCCCGCGCCGGCACCACGTACAGCATCACCGCAACCGTCACCTCAGGGGCCACAGGAACGGTCCACTTCAGGAACGGCGGCACGACGATCACCGGGTGCTCCGGCGCCGTCATCTCGGCCGGCACGGCAACATGCTCCTGGACACCGGCAACGAACGGCAGTGCAAGCATCACGGCCGACTACTCGGGAGATTCGTCGTACCTGGCCTCCTCCACCGCCTCTGCGTCGAGCGTCAACGTGAACTACGCCCTCTGCGCGCCCGCATCGGGCAGCACGGGCAGATGGAGGCTGCACACGTTCACCGCCACGGGCCCCTGCGAGTACGACGCACTGCCCACCGGTGTCGAGTCGGTCGACGTCCTCGTGGTCGGCGGCGGCGGCGGTGCCGGCACCAACGTCGGGTCGGGCGGGTCCGGCGGCGGCGGGTACTACCGGGAGAACCTCCCTGCCACGCGCTCCACAGCGATCATCGCGACCGTGGGGGCGGGCGGGGCCGGCGGCCAGCCCGCAGCGGAAATCTCAATTGTGAGTGCGTTGCTCGACGGCGGAAACGGCGGCAACTCGACGATCGACGTGGCAGGCACCGTTCTCACCGGGACAGGCGGCACCGGCGGCCAGACGTACTGGTCGGACAACCGTTGCAGCGGGACCACCACCAGGAACACGACTCCCATCACGGGGGTGTCGGGCTCCGGTTCCGGGGGCACGTCGCTCACCTCCGGTGCAGGTGGCCTGGGAAGTGCCTCATCCGGCGCAGCGGCGACCGCTGGCGGTAGCGGCTTCACCAACTCGATCACCGGGTCCACGACGTCCTACGGCGGTGGCGGTGGCGGCGGCGGATGGGGAATCGCAGGCGGTGCGGGAGGCGCAGGAGGCGGCGGGGCAGGAAACCAGACATGGTCGGGCCAGACCCCGGGCAATCCCGGCACGAACAGCCTCGGCGGCGGCGGTGGCTCCGGTGTGTCGTGCGGCGCCGGCGGCTCGGGCGGCTCCGGGGTCGTCATCATCCGGTATGCCGCGGTGCCGACAATCTCTGCCCAGCCGCAGGCCGCCTCCCGCAGCACGTCACAATCGGTCACGCTGAGCGTCACAGCGGCGGCCACGGGTGCCCAGGCCTCCGACCTGAGCTACCAGTGGCGCAAGAACGGGACGGACATCACCGGGGCAACCTCGTCCTCCCTCGTCATCAACAGCACGGTGCTCGCAGACGCAGGCACGTACTCAGTGGTCGTGAAGAACTCGGGAAGCAGCGGCGCGGTCTCCTCCGTCACGTCAGCTGATGCGGTGCTCACGATGTCGCAAGGGTCCCAGAGCATCACGTTCGGCGCGATCACCGACAAGACCTACGGCATCGCACCGTTCACCCTCACAGCGACCTCCGGTTCCGGCCTGGCCGTGTCGTTCGCGAGTTCCACGACCTCTGTCTGCACGGTGTCCGGCTCGACCGTCACCATCAGGGACACGGGCACATGCACTATCACCGCGTCGCAGGCGGGGGACACCGACTGGCAGGCCGCCACGAGCGTGCAACGGTCGTTCACCGTGAACGCAAAGGGGCTCACCATCTCGGGCATGTCGGCATCCAACAAGACCTACGACTCCACTACGACCGCCACCGCCGCGTACGGCTCCGCCTCGCTCGTCGGGGTGGTCAGCGGTGACGACGTGAACATCGTCAGCAACGGCTCCACGGCCGTCTTCTCCACCGCGTCCGTGGGCACCGGCCTGACCGTGACCGCATCGGGCGTGACACTCGGCGGTGCGCAGGCTGGCCGGTACTCACTCACTCAACCCACGACGACCGCAGCCATCACGCGGAGAGCCCTGACCGTGAGCGGCGTCACTGCATCAGGGCGGGCCTACGACGGAACCGTCACGGCGACGTCCCAGGTCAACCTCGGGAGCGCACAGCCAGCCGGAGTCATCAGCGGCGACAGCGTCACCCTCGTCACCAGCTCCGCCACGGCCACGTTCGACACGAAGAACGTGGGGAACGGCAAGACAATCCAGGTCGCCGGCATCACGACGGGCGGAACCCACGGCACGAATTACTCGGTGACCCAGCCCACCGTCACCGCGGACATCACCGCC
>JBJTCK010000057.1:0-31193 GCA_046091825.1 Actinomycetota bacterium
GCGCCGACCATATAGAAGAGCATGGAGACCGAGAAGATCATGTTCTGGCGCGACATCAGCATGGCGCGGCGGCCGGAGCCGGCCGCGTTCGGGTCTGCCTCGCCACCGTTCAGCACGTTGGTCGCGTTCGCGATGACCACCTTCTGGTTCTTCCAGATGACCATCCACACGTTCGCAGCCATGGTGATGCCGAGGAGCATGCCGACGGTGATGGCAGCGTTCTTGGCGTTCGCCGGGTCGTCACCCGCGTGGTTCATGAAGTCCTGCATGTAGTCCGGCACGATGCCCACGATGAGGAGACCGGTGGCGAGTGTTGCGACTGCTGCCCAGCGGAACCACCACAGGGCACGTGTCGCGATCTGGGTGATCGTGATGTTCCGGGCCTTGCCCTCGTCGCCGTAGGCCGCGAGACCCGGCACCTGGACGAGGTTGAAGTAGTACAGCAGCCCGATCCATGCGATGCCCGTGAGGACATGCAGGTACCTGAACCAGAAGTTCCCGATGTGGTACTGGGTGAAGAGATTCGCCGCGTTCATGAATGGTTCCCCTTGTCTTGCGCGTCCGGGGGGACGCACGGGTCAAAGTATCAGCCGTCGGTGCGGGCAGGGCGGAATTGCGGTCACCGAACTAGCCTCGGGTCCGTTATGGCGCACGAGTTCATCTACACCTGCTACAAACTCGCGCGGTTCTACCCCCCGGACCGCACGATCCTGGAGAACATCTCGCTCTCCTTCTACCCGGGGGCCAAGATCGGCGTGCTCGGGTCCAACGGGAGCGGCAAGTCCAGCCTCCTGCGCATCATGGCCGGCCTGGACGACGGCTACACCGGCGAGGCGCGCCTGACACCCGGGTTCACCGTGGGCCTCCTGGAGCAGGAGCCCCAGCTCGACCCCGCAAAGGACGTGCTCGGCAACGTGATGGACGGCGTGGCACCCGTGCAGGCGCTCATCGACCGTTACAACGAGGTCATGGCCATGTGGGGCGACCCGGATGCCGACTACGACAAGGTCGGCGCGTTGCAGGCCGAGCTGGAGGACAAGATCGCCGCGGCCGATGCATGGAGCCTGGAGCGCAACGTGGAGATCGCCATGGACGCTCTCCGCTGCCCCCCAAACGACTCCGACGTCACAAAGCTGTCGGGCGGTGAGCGCCGCAGGGTGGCCCTGTGCCGTCTTCTCCTCTCGCGGCCGGACCTGCTGCTCCTCGACGAGCCCACCAACCACCTCGATGCCGAGAGCGTCGACTGGCTGGAGCGCTTCCTGCAGGAGTACCCTGGCACGGTCGTGGCGATCACGCACGACCGGTACTTCCTCGACAACGTTGCCAAGTGGATCCTGGAGCTCGACCGCGGCCGCGGGTTCCCGTTCGAGGGCAACTACTCCAGCTGGCTGGAGCAGAAGCGCCAGCGACTGGAGGCCGAGGAGAAGGCCAGCGAGACCCGGGCACGCACCCTTGCCCGCGAGCTCGAGTGGGTGAAGATGTCGCCGAAGGCTCGCCAGGCAAAGGGCAAGGCACGCCTTGCCGCGTACGACAAGCTGCACGCCGAGGCCATGGCCGCCGAGCGCGGGCCGGACCGCCTGGAGATTGCGATCCCTGCGGGTCCGCGCCTCGGCGACACGGTGATCGAGGTCGAGGGCCTGTCGAAGGGCTTCGGCGACCGGCTGCTCATCGACAACCTCTCCTTCAAGCTGCCGCCGGCGGGCATCGTCGGCATCATCGGCGCGAACGGTGCGGGCAAGACCACGCTGTTCCGGATGCTCGCGGGCCAGGAGGCACCGGACGCGGGCACGATCACCGCCGGTGACACGGTGCAGATGAGCTACGTGGACCAGAACCGCGACGACCTCGACCCGAAGAAGACGGTCTACGAGGAAATCACCGACGGCGTCGAGCACATGAAGGTCGGCGGGCGCGAGATCCACGGCCGCGCATACGTGGCCTCGTTCAACTTCAAGGGCAGCGACCAGCAGAAGATGGTCGGGGACCTCTCCGGCGGCGAGCGCAACCGTGTGCACCTGGCCAAGCTGCTGAAGCGCGGCGGGAACCTGCTGCTCCTCGACGAGCCCACCAACGACCTCGACGTGGACACGCTCCGCGCGCTCGAGGACGCCCTCGAGCAGTTCCCGGGCTGTGCCGTCGTCATCAGCCACGACCGCTGGTTCCTCGACCGCATCGCGACCCACGTGCTCGCGTTCGAGGGCGACAGCCAGGTGCGCTGGTTCGAGGGCAACTTCAGCGAGTACGAGGCATGGCGGCGCAAGGAACTCGGCGCCGCCGCCGAGCAGCCCCACCGGATCAAGTACAAGCCGCTGGCCAGGTGACCCCTGTGTTCCTGCGCGTCCTCAGGCCCGTCTGCGGGGTCATCTTCGTCGCGGGCATCGCGGGCATCATCGTCACCTCCATCAACGGCAACAACGCGGGCTGGGTCCTCACGATCGGGATGGTCACGGCCGTCGCGGCGCTTGTGCTCATCGCCGTCACGGCCGCCTCACCGCGGCCCCGCATCGACGTGTTCGACGACGTGATTGCCGAACGGGTCGAGCAACGCATCGCCGCGCTCGTCGCCGCGGGGGCGGACGAGACCGAGGCGCGCGCACTGGTGCGCGACGCACTCGAGATGGCGCGCGGTGCCAGGTGACGCACCAGGTCCCCGCGGAGTGGTCCGCCCTCGATGACCACACCCTCGCGGGGGAGCTTGCGGCCGGGGCCGGCCGTCTGCTCGTGGCGCACCGCGAGGCCCTCGTCAGCCGCGGCACCACCCACTGGATGCTGTGCGACACCGGCGACGCGCTCGGACACGACTACCTGACGGACGCGCTGCGCGCGACCCGCCCCGCCGACTCCGTGCTGTCAGAGGAGGGTGCCGACGACCGCACGCGCCTGGCGAATGACCGCGTCTGGATCGTGGACCCGCTCGACGGCACGAACGAGTACGGAGAGAACCGCGGGGACTGGGCCGTGCACGTGGCCCTGTGGGAGAAGGGCCGTCTCGCAGCAGGTGCGGTTGCACTGCCGGCGATCGACCGGGTCTTCCTCACCGACCCCGCACCCGTTATCCCCCCGCGGCCGGAGGGGAACCCGCGCCTCGTGACCTCGCGCAACCGTGCACCGTACGCGGCCGTCATCGTGGCGAACGCCCTCGGTTGCGACGCGTTCCGCCTGGGCAGCGCAGGCGCGAAGGCGATGTCGATCGTGATGAACGAGGCCGACATCTACGTCCACGACGGCGGGATGTACCAGTGGGACTCCGCCGCGCCCGCGGCGGTCGCCCAGGCCGCAGGCCTCCACACCAGCCGCATCGACGGGTCTCCGCTCGTCTACAACGGCCGGGAGGCGTGGCTGCCCGACTTCATCGTGTGCCGCAAGGAGCTTGCGGACGAGGTGCTGCACGCACTCTGGGGCGGCCGCGAGGACTGAGCCCCGCCGGGCCGTTCACCATTCCGGTGTGTGCTCCCCGAGCCTCGGCACCGGGCCGTAGGTCGGCTCGTACCCGCTGAAGTCGACGGGCGAGTTCACCGCGCGGTACGGCTCCTCGCCGGGCTGTGGCGTCATGTCCACGAAGGACCCCGCCGCGACCACCTGTGGGTCCTCGATCGCCTCGGGGATGGAGTTGAGCGGGGCCCACCACACGTCGTGCTCGTCGAAACGCGCGGTCCAGTGCGCGTAAGGCTGTGTTGCAAAGTGTGCGTCGAGCTCGGCGATCACGGCCTCGCAGTTGACTGCCCTCTCACGCGCCGTGGTGAAGCCCTCACGAGAGGCGAGGTCGGTGCGGCCGATGGCCTCGAGCAGCCCCGGCCAGTGACGGTCCCCCTCCAGCCCGAGCAGCCAGAACCCCCGGCCGTCACCGGCCACGTAGTTCAGGATCTGGGGTGCCGGGTTCTGCTCGCGCCGCCTGGTGCCGGTCCGCTTGCCGAACCGCAGCTGGACACCCACGTCCCAGCCGATCGTGTAGATGCCGGTCCGCAGGAGGGACGTCTCCACCACGCGGCCCTTGCCTGACCGCTCGCGGTCGAACAGTGCGGCCATCACGCCGGCGCACATCGAGAGACCGGTCGTGTGGTCGCCCTGGCCGCTGCGCACGCCCGGCGGGTTGTCGCCTGGCGCCACCAGCGTGTGGGCAAGGCCGCTGCGCGCCCAGAACGCGCCCACGTCGTAGCCGGCACGGTCGACGTCGGGACCCCTCGACCCGTAGCCCGTCAGCAGCCCGTAGACGAGGCGCGGGTAGCGGGCCGTGAGCGAGGCCGGGTCGAGGCCCATCCGCGCGAGTCCCGCCGGGCGCACGTTTGACACGAACACGTCAGCCTCCGCCAGCAGACGGTGCATGACGGCGAGACCGTCGTCGGAGCGCAGGTCGAGCACGACGGACTTCTTGCCGCGGTTGTCGATCTCGAACGGGGGCACACCCGCCTGGTCCGCCACCCCGAGCGCCCCGAAGACCGCCCTCTGCGGGTCGCCTGTGGGGGGCTCGACCTTGATGACGTTCGCGCCCCAGTCGGCCATCAACCCGGTCGCCGCCGGACCCGCGACCCACACGCCGAGCTCGACGACCTTCACCCCGTGCAACGGACCGTTCGCCATGGTGCCCCCTTATTCCCGGACTCATTGTGTCGCATGGCGCCCGTGCCGCGCGGTGTCGGGAGGCGTTCCGGCGCCGCGGCAACGGCAGACTTGGGGGCGTGACGACTCCCCCGCAGGACACCACCTGGGCCAACTTCACCGACGACGCCCCGTGGGTGCTCGACAGGTCGGGAATCTCGTGGGACCGCGTCGCCGTGGTGCTGCGCGACAACGCACGCCGCGAGGTTCCCCGCCTCATCAAGCGCCGCCGACTTCCTCCGCTCGGCCGGCTCGTCGTGGTGGTCGCGACCCTCGGCTGGGCAATCGCGCCGTGGTGGGTGCGCAAGAAGCGCGGCCGGTTCGCGACACCCGAACAGTCCCGCGCGAATCTCTCGCTCCGGCTTCGCCGTGCCATCGAGCGACTGGGCGCCACGTACATCAAGCTCGCGCAGATCATCTCGAGCGGCGAGGGGCTCTTTCCCGCGGAACTGGTGGACGAGTTCAAGCGGTGCCGCGACCAGGTGCCCGCCGAGCCCTGGGAGAAGGTGCGCCTCACGGTGGAGCAGGACCTCGGTGCCCGCATCGACCAGGTGTTCTCCTCCTTCGACCGCACTGCCCTCGCGGCGGCGTCGATCGCACAGGTGCACGCCGCCACGCTCCTCACCGGCGAGGATGTCGTGGTCAAGGTGCAGAGGCCCGCGGTGTCGGTGATGGTGCGCAAGGACCTGACCGTCATGGCGTGGATCGCCCCGTTCCTCATCGGGCGCATCCCCGTGGCCGCACTCGCGAACCCGCCGGCTCTGGTGGAACTCTTCGCCGAGACCATCGTGGAGGAGCTCGACTTCCGCATGGAGGCCGCCAACATGGTCGACGTCGCCGGCATCCTCCACGAGCTCGACCAGGCCGGGTACGTCGTGCCGCGACCGCACCCGAGCCTCGTCACCCGGAGGATCCTCGTGATGCAGCGCCTCCGCGGGTTCAACTTCGACGACGTGGCCGGCATGAAGGCCGCCGGCATCGACACGGAGGCCGTGGTGAAGACGGGGATGATCGCGTTCATGGAGGGTGCGCTCATCCACGGCGTGTTCCACGGCGACCTCCACGGCGGGAACCTGTTCGTGTTGCCCGATGGCCGCACCGCCCTCCTCGACTTCGGCATCGTCGGGCGCCTCACCAACAAGAAGCGCCTCGCGTTCATGCGCCTCATGCTCGGTGCGACCACCAATGACCTCCGCGGTCAGGTGAAGGCCCTGTGCGACCTGGGGGCACTCCCCCAGGACACCGACATCGACGCGGTCATCAGTGATCTCGGCCTCGACCAGCCCACCATCGACCCCACCACCCTCTCCGGCGAGGAACTGGTGAAGGAGGTGCAGCGCATCGTGAAGGCACTGCTCGCCTACGGCGCGAAGCTGCCGAAGGAACTGATGCTCTACGTGAAGAACATGGTGTTCCTGGACGGCGCCATCGCGCGGCTGGCCCCCGACCTCGACATCATCGGCGAGCTGACCAGCATCTCCATGACGTTCATGCAGAGACACGGCATGCGGCTCGCCCAGGAGCTGGGCGTGAACCCCGACGACATCGAGATCGACATGGGCAGCCTGAAGGCCGGGCTCGGCGTCAGCGAGTCCACCGAGACGCTCACATACCGCCAGCTCCAGGAGCGCCGCGACCTCATCAACCGGCGGATGCGCGACCACATCGGCATATGAGGCTGGTCGTCGCGCGCTGCAGCGTCGTCTACACGGGCCGCCTGGAGACCCGGCTCGCCGAGGCGACCCGCCTCATCATGGTCAAGGCGGACGGGTGCGTGGCGATCCATGCCGACGGCGGCGCGTACAAGCCGCTCAACTGGATGAACGCGCCGAACGACCTGCTCGAGCTTCCCGACCGGTGGGAGGTGCGCAACAAGAAGGGCGAAGTGATGACGATCCACCTCCACGAGATCCTCAGTGACTCCGCCCACGAACTCGGCACCGACCCCGGCCTGGAGAAGGACGGCGTGGAGGCGCACCTGCAGGAGCTGCTCGCCGAGATGCCCCACGTGATGGAGGAAGGACTCACCCTGCTGCGCCGCGAGCACTACACGGCACTCGGCCCCGTGGACATCCTCTGCAGGGACGCGCAGGGACGCACCGTGGTCATCGAGGTGAAGCGTCGCGGCGAGATCGACGGCGTGGAGCAGCTGACCCGCTACCTCGCGGACCTCGCGAACGACCCCACGCTAGGCGAGCTGCGCGGGATGTTCGTGGCGCAGTCGATCAAGCCGCAGGCACGCACACTGGCGGAGTCCCGCGGCATCATCTGCGTGGAGGTCGACTACGACGAACTGCGCGGCAACAAGGCCGACGACTGGACGCTCTTCTCCTGAGCCCGCGGGGGTAGTGTCGCCCCATGGCCACCGAGCAGACCCCGCCGGACTGGGCCAGGCCCGTCGTCTACTTCTCGATTGAGGCGCGCGACGCGGACGCCCAGCGCGCGTTCTACGGCGAGCTCTTCAACTGGGGCATCGGCGACGGACCGATCATGCAGATCTCCACCGGTCCCGGCGCGCCTGAGGCCGGCATCAACGGCCACATCAACGCCGGCACGGTGCCCCGCGTGACCATCTATGTGCAGGTGCGCGACATCCACGCGACGCTCGGGAAGGCCGCGTCGCTCGGAGGGACCGTGGTGTTCCAGCCGTACCAGATCCCGGGCGGCGCGATGATCGCCACCATCACGGACCCCGAGGGGAACACCGTGGGGATCGTGCAGCAGTGACTCAGAGCCCGCGGTAGGAACGCGCGGCGAGCACCGACACCGCAGAGTCGTACGCGGCCCGCACTGACGAATCACCCGACATCTCCGCAGGCGACCCGTCGGCCCAGAGCCGGATGTCCACCCACGTGCCATACTCGGATCTCGCGACGGTGCGGCGCATAAGCCCTTCCGACTGGTAGGCGACGGCCTCCTGGTAGGAGTCGTTGAGCGCCCCGAACACCGCGGTGTCGTGCACCGTGAACTCCACGACCTCGACGATCATTCCCGTGTCCCGGTTCCCATCACGGAGACGGTAACCGAGGGGATGCCCTCAGAGTGACTCGATGCGCGGCGAGTGCTTGATCCCGCGCAGGTAGGCACGCAGTGCCTCCAGGATGCCCGGGCGCCGCGGCTCGCCGCCGCCCCCACCGTTGCCCGGTTCCGTGGTGACCGTGTGGGGCACCTCGGTGCGGTCCTCGACGATGCTGCTCATGAGCCCTCCACCTTCCTGATCATCAATGCGCCCACAGTGGCGTTCGAGACGGGGTCGACCGCCACGAGGCTGCCTGTTGCCCGGCCCTCCTCGTAGGTCGTCGCCACGACCGGGCGGTCGAGCACGAGCGCGACCCGCGCAATGTCGTTCAGCGAGAGCGAGTCGGCCGGCAGCGGAGCCAGCGTGCCGAGGTCCAGCCGCGAGCGCACCGCCGCGACGGTCGCCGTGACCTCCCGCGAGAGGTGGCGCAGCACCAGACGGTCGTCCACGCGCAGGTCCGTCTCGCCCAGCCAGCAGATGTCTGCCTCCACGAACGTGCCCGGACGGGGAGCAGGATCGCCCGCCCCCACGATCACGTCGCCGCGCCCGACGTCCACCTGGTCCGCCAGTTCCACCGCGACCGCATCACCCGGCACCGCGGCACCGGCGGGTTCCCCCGCCACCGTGATGCTCGTGACGACGGTCGTGATGCCCTTCGGCTGGACGGTGACCGTGTCGCCCACGCGGATGGCACCTCCGTGGAGTGGGCCCGCGTACCCGCGGTAGTCACTACCGCCGTGCACGCGGTTCACCCACTGGACCGGCAGGACTGCGGCCGAACCGGCGTGCGGGGTGATGTCCACCGTCTCCAGCAGGTCGAGCACGGTCGGACCGTCGTACCACGGCATGTTCACCGACCGCTCCACAACATTGTCCCCGTTGGCGGCGCTGATCGGCACCGGGCGCAGCGGCACACGTGCAGCCAGCGACTCGAGGATCGCACCCACGTCGGTCACGACCGTGTCGAATCTCTCCTCGTCCCAGCCGACGAGGTCCATCTTGTTCACGGCGAGGACGAGGTGCGACACGCGCAGCAACGCCGCGATCGACACGTGGCGCCTGGTCTGCTCCACCACCCCGTGCCGGGCGTCCACCAGCACGACGGCGACGTCGCTGACGGATGCCCCCGTCACCATGTTGCGGGTGAACTGGGCATGGCCGGGCGTGTCCGCCAGCACGAACGACCTCCGCGGCGTGGCGAAATAGCGGTACGCCACGTCGATGGTGATCCCCTGCTCCCTCTCGGCGCGCAGACCGTCCGTGAGGAGGGCCAGGTT
This sequence comes from Actinomycetota bacterium, assembly GCA_046091825.1. Lineage (GTDB taxonomy): Bacteria > Actinomycetota > Acidimicrobiia > Acidimicrobiales > Ilumatobacteraceae > UBA2093. The sequence continues at coordinate 8,893 of JBJTCK010000057.1, forward strand.
GAACGAACCGTCGCCGTACTTCTTGCTGGCCCGGCCGATTGCGGAGAGTTGGTCCTCGAAGATCCCCTTCGAGTCGTGGAGGAGACGGCCGATGAGCGTGCTCTTGCCGTCGTCCACCGAACCGATCGTGGCGATGCGCACCTGAGTGTTCGAGAGCGTGGCGACCATCAGAAGTAGCCCTCGCGCTTGCGGTCCTCCATGGCGGACTCCGAGAACTGGTCGTCCGCGCGGGTGGCGCCGCGCTCTGTGATGCGGGCCACGGCCACCTCGTCGATGATCTCGGCATGGGTTCGCGCCGACGAGGCGACGGCCCCCGTGCAGCTCATGTCGCCCACGGTGCGGTACCGGACGGTCTCCACGCTGACCTTCTCCCCCGGCTCGGCCACCACCGGGCCGCCGGTGGCGAGGAGCATGCCGTCGCGGTGGACGACCTCGCGGCTGTGCGAGAAGTAGATGGAGGGCAGCGGTATCTGCTCGCGCGCCACGTACTCCCACACGTCGAGCTCGGTCCAGTTCGACAGCGGGAACGCGCGCAGGTGCTCTCCCTTGTTGATGCGCGGGTTGAGCACGTTCCACGGTTCGGGCCGCTGGGCACGGGGCTCCCATGCGCCGGTGCGGTCGCGGAACGACAGGATCCGCTCCTTCGCTCGTGCCTTGTCCTCGTCGCGGCGGCCGCCGCCGAACGCCGCATCGAACTTGTGCCCGCGGATGGCGTCGAGGAGGGTGACCGCCTGCTGGCGGTTGCGGCTTCCTGTCGGTCCCGGGTCCGGGATGCGGCCCTCGTCAATGCTCTTCTGCACGGACGCCACGACCAGGTCGAGACCGTGCTCGCGCACGAGCGCGTCGCGGTACTCGATCACCTCGGGGAAGTTGTGCCCTGTGTCCACGTGCATCACCGGGAACGGCACGCGCGCCGGTCGGAACGCCTTGAGGGCAAGCCACAGCAGCACCGCTGAGTCCTTGCCCCCGGAGAACAGCAGCACCGGCGAGTCGACCCCGGCGGTGACCTCGCGGATGATCGTGATTGCCTCGGCCTCGAGCCGGTCAAGGTGGGACCTGGACGAGACGAGGTCGTGGAGGTCGTCTGCGAACATCGTCATTGCGTGGTCTCTCTCTGTCTCAGGTGTGCAGTCCGCACTCGGTCTTTGCCTGCCCCGACCAGCGGCCGGCGCGCTTGTCCTCGCCGGGGGCGACGGGCCGCGTGCACGGCCAGCACCCGATGGACGGGTACCCGCGCTCGGTGAGCGGGTTGCGCGGGAGGCCGTGGAGCAACTCGTAGGTGGACATGTCCTCGTCGGAGAACAGTGCGAGCGGGTTGACCTTCAGCAGGTTGCGGGCGGCATCAAAGGTGACCACCGAAGCGTCGGCACGCGTCGGGCCGTCCGCACGGCGCACGCCCGTGAACCAGACGGCCGCACCCTCGAGCAGCCTGTTTAGTGGCTGCACCTTGCGCACGTTGCAGCACGCCTCTGTGTCCGACTGCCAGAGGTTGTCGGGCTGCACCGCGAGGGGGTGCACCACACGGAGGTTCACGCCGGCGGCACGACGGACCTCCTCGGCGAACCACTTCGTCTCTGCGAACAGGTACTGCGTGTCGATCATGACCACGTCGATTCCGGGCACTGCGGTCGCAGCCGCGTGCGCGAGCACCGCATCCTCGAAGCTGCAGGTCACCACGGCGGGGCCATCCACCAGCGCTGCGACACGCCTGATGATCTCGCCGGGCTGGGCTGCCTCGAGTTCAGTTGACAGCCGGGAGATCTCGTCCGTGCGGGAGGAAAGGTCCTCGCGGGTCCAGACGGCGGTGGTCATGGGTCCAGACCATACCCTGAATCCTGACTAAGCCACTAGGAATTGTCAGAATTCACAAACCCTTGCCTCACAGGGCTTTGGCGGACAACGACAACGAGCCGCCCCGAAGGGCGGCCCGTGAGTCCGAAGCGGGTCTGGTCAGGAGAAGCGCACGAGACCCTGGTCGATGACCTTGCGGTCCCCCACCCAGGTCTCGAAGAGTGCCTCGCCGGCACCCGACTCCCACATCTTGATGGTCAGTGCGTCACCGGGGAACACCGGCGATGCGAAGCGGCCCTCGATGTGCTTGAACCTGTCGGCATCACCCGCGCACAGGGCGTTCAGCAGGCCGCGACCCGTGAAACCGTAGGTGCACAGCCCGTGGAGGATCGGCTTCGGGAAGAGGCCCGCCTTCACTGCCGGGTGGTTCGGGTCTGAGTGCAGCGGGTTGCGGTCGCCGTTGAGACGGTAGAGCAGCGCCTGGTCGGGCGTGGTCTGGAAGGTGATCTCGTGGTCGGGCGACTTCGCCGAGGGCTCGTTGACCGCACCGCTCGGGCCACGGTCGCCACCGAAGCCCCCCGCATCGCGGATGAACACCGACGAACGGGTGGAGTAGAGCGGCTTGCCGTCTGCGTCCTTGGCTTCTGCCTCTGTCACGATGACGGCGGCCTTCACCTTGTCGTACATCGCGACGAGCTTGCTCTGCACCGTGGCAGTGCCCTCGACGGGCAGCGGCTGGTGGAGCGTGATCGCCTGTGAAGCATGCACGAGCTTGGCGAAGTCGAACTCGCCGACGTTGCGCATCGGGTTCGACGCCGCACCGCCCTGGCCGGAGCCGAGGACGACGGGCATGGTCGGGAGCGCCTTCTGCTTGACGCCGGTGGAGTTCTCGGTGACGTACGCCAGCTGGTCCGAGCTGACGTTGAGGCTGACTGCGTAGAGCAGCGAGTCCTTCGACGTCCACGAGATCTGGTACGGCTCGCCGACGCTGCCGACTGCCCCTGGATTGAGTGCCATGTTGATGTCCCCCTGTTGGTGATTGTCCCGCGGGCCTACTTGGCCAGCGTGCTCTGCGGCCAGCTGCCGTCCTTGCCGTCCATGCCGGCGTTGGCGCGGGCGTTCTTCAGCAGGTCGGCGACGACGGGGCCGAGCTTGGCCGGGTCGTCGACCGGCGATGTCGACGGACCGCGGTGCCAACCCTCGGCGACTGCCAGAGTCTGGCCGGATGCCTCGAAGATGCGGCCTGTGACGTGGCCGGCCTCGCTGCCCGCGAGCCAGGTCACGATCGGGGCAATCCAGCGCGGCGAGCGCATCTCGCGCTCCTCGTCGGTCTCCGGAGCGGCACCCAGGCCCTCGGTCATGCGGGTGAGCGCGACCGGGGCAACCGCGTTCACGGTGACACCGAGACGAGCGAGCTCGAGCGCGGCGATGATCGTGAAGGAAGCGATGCCCGCCTTCGCGGCGCCGTAGTTGGTCTGGCCGACGTTGCCGTAGATGCCCGACACCGAGGTGGTGTTGATGATGCGGCCGTAGACCTCCTTGCCGGCCTTCGACTGCTCGCGCCAGTAGGCAGCGGCCCAGCGGGACGGGCCGAAGGTGCCCTTCAGGTGCACCTTGATGACGGCGTCCCACTCCTCCTCGGTCATGTTGGTGAGCATGCGGTCTCGGAGGATTCCCGCGTTGTTCACCACGATGTTGATGTCGCCGAAGGTCTCGACGGCGGTGTTGATGAGGCGCTGCGCGCCCTCCCAGCTGGAGATGTCGTCGCCGTTCGCGACGGCCTCGCCGCCCATGCCCTTGATCTCGTTGACGACCTGCTGGGCCGGCGAGAGGTCGCCGCCCGAGCCGTCCACGTTGCCGCCGAGGTCGTTCACGACGACCTTGGCGCCCTGGCTGGCAAGGCTGATCGCGTGCTCGCGACCGATGCCGCGACCGGCACCCGTGACCACTGCTACGCGACCTTCACACATCTTCGACATGGTTACTCCTAGGAGGTTCCGGGCACCCCGTGGTGCCGCGTGCCCAATGTTACGAACCCCTGCCCCGGTACTCCTAGCCGGGCCACCCCTAGCCTTTCCCCCATGAGCACGCGGGTCCTGGTCGTCGGCGCGGGGCCGGCGGGGGTTGCGTGCGCCGTGGGGCTGCAGAGGGCCGGTGCCTCCGTCAGCGTCGTGGACAAGGCCTCGTTCCCCCGCGACAAGTGCTGCGGTGACGGGCTCACCACCTCGGCCCTGCGCCACCTCGAGACCCTCGGCCTCGACGCCCGCGCGGTCCCGAACGCGCGCGAGTGCTCGGTCGTGCGGGTGCACACCCCCCGCGGACGGACCGTCGAGCTGGACCTTCCCGCGGGCAGCGGCACCTACGCGGTGATCGCCCCTCGCCTCGACCTCGACGATGCACTCGTGGCGCACTGCCGGGCTTCCGGGGTGGACGTGAGGGAGAACTGCGCGCTCACGGCGGTCACCGCCAACACGGCGGATTCCGTCCGCGTGACGCTGGGTGACGGCGAGGAGCATGAGTTCGATTTCCTGGTGGCCGCCGACGGGATGTGGTCACCCACGCGCAAGCTGCTCGGCGTGGCCACGGAGGGGTACCTCGGCGAGTGGCACGCGTTCCGCCAGTACCTCGGCAACGTCACCGGACCCGCGGCCAGGGAACTCCACGTCTGGTTCGAGCCCGACCTCCTGCCCGGCTACGCGTGGAGCTTCCCGCTGCCAGGGAACCGCGCGAACTTCGGCTTCGGCATCCTGCGCGAGAAGGACCACAGCGTGCAGCACATGAACGAACTGTGGCGCGACCTCCTCGCACGGCCGCACATCGTCACGGCACTGGGGGACGGTTTCCTCCCGGAGGGCCGCCACACCGCGTGGCCGATCCCGGCCAGGGTCGACTCGGCGGTGCGATCCGCGGGCCGCGTGCTGTTCGTCGGTGACGCCGTGTGCGCGACGGACCTTCTGACCGGCGAGGGCATCGGCCAGGCGCTCGAGACCGGCATGCTCGCGGCGCAGGCGATCACCGAGGGGGCGTCCCCTGCCGACGTGCGGGCGCGCTACTCGAAGCTCCTCGACCGCCACTTCCTCGCCGACCACCGCATGTCGTCGACTCTCGGGCGGATGCTCGGCAGGCGAGGCGTCGCCGAGTCGGTGCTTCGTCTCGTCGACACGAACGGATGGACCAGGCGCAACTTCGTGCGGTGGATGTTCGAGGATGAGCCGAGGGCGCTCGTGCTCACGCCCCGGCGCTGGCACAGGGGCTTCCTGAAGCGCCCGGGTGCGTACGCCGGCCGGCAGCCGTACTAGTTTTCGCGCATGCGCACACGACTGACGGAAATGCTCAACATCGAACTGCCGGTGATGCTCGCCGGCATGGGCGGGGTGTCCTACAGCGACCTCGTCGCGGCCGTGTCAGAGGCAGGCGGCATCGGCACGTTCGGCGCCGCCCCGATGAGCACCGAGCTCCTCGTGGAGGAGATGGCGAGGGTGCGCACGATGACGAAGAAGCCCTTCGGGGTCGACCTCCTCACCGCGTCCCCGGACTCCGTGATGCGCAACATCAAGGCTGTCATCGAGGGCGGGGCCAGCATCTACGTGGCCGGGCTCGGGGTCCCGCGCGAGGTGATCGACGAGCTGCACAGGCACAACATCCTCGTGGGGTCCATGTGCGGCAAGGTGCGGCACGCCGTCGCTGCGGTCGCATCGGGTTGCGACTTCGTGGTCGCCCAGGGCACGGAGGCCGGCGGCCACACCGGCACCGTCGCGACCATGGCGCTCGTGCCGATGGTTGTCGACGAAGTCGGCGACAAGGTGCCCGTGGTCGCCGCAGGCGGCATCTTCGACGGGCGTGGCCTGGCGGCCGCGCTCGCGCTCGGGGCTGACGGCATCTGGGTGGGCACCAAGTTCATCGCCACCCACGAGGCACACACCGGCCAGGGCTACAAGGAGAAGATGGTCGAGATCAACGAGGACGACACCGTCGTCAGCCGCGCCTACACCGGCAAGACGTGCCGCGTGATCCGCACCGCCTGGACGCAGCAGTTCGAGGACCACCCGGAGAAGCTGAAGAAGTTCCCCGAGCAGGTCATGGTCGCCGCAGGTGCCGGCGTGCAGCAGCTGGGGTCCGGCCCCGGCGTGGTGCTGGACACCGACAAGGCGTTCATGGCGTGCGGCCAGGCTGCCGGTGCCGTGAAGGAGATCGTCCCGGCCCGCCAGGTCGTGGAGGAGTTCATGGACGGCTGCCGGAAGGCGATCGACCGTCTCTCCGCGCTGAAGTGACACCCGCGACGGTCGCCGCGTGCGGCGAGACGTGGGACCGGGACGTGATGCCCGTGCTCTGCGACTACGTGCGCATACCGAACGTGTCCTCGGCATACGACGCCGCGTGGCGGGAGAACGGCCACATGATGCGCGCGGCCGGGCTGCTGCGCGACTGGTGCGCCGCACAGCCCGTTGCGGGCATGACCATCGACCTTCTTGAGCACGAGTCGCTCAGCCCGTTGCTCGTCATCGAGATCGAGCCGCACATGTCGTCACGCACGGACACCGTGCTCCTCTACGGCCACCTCGACAAGCAGCCCGAGATGACCGGCTGGAGGGAAGGGCTCGGGCCGTGGGAGCCCGTGGTCGAGGACGGGAAGCTCTACGGCCGCGGCGGCGCCGACGACGGGTACTCGGTCTTCGCCAGCCTCACGGCAGTCGCCGTCGCCCAGCGGGAGGGCCGTCCCCACGCGCGGTGCGTCATCCTCATCGAGGCGAGCGAGGAGAGCGGCAGCATCGACCTTCCCGCGTGGCTCGACATCGTCGGGGACCGCCTGGGCGACCCGTCGCTCGTGATCTGCCTCGACTCCGGCTGCCTGGACTACGAGCGCATGTGGGTCACCACGTCGCTGCGCGGACTGGCCGACGGCGTGCTGCGGGTGGACGTGCTCACCGAGGGCGTGCACAGCGGCGACGCGAGCGGAGTCGTGCCGTCGTCGTTCCGAATTGCCCGCGCCCTCCTCGACCGCATCGAGGACTCCGCGACCGGCGTGATCCTCCTCCCGGAGCTCCACGCCGAGATCCCCGCTCACCGCAAGGCCGAGGCACATGACACCGCGGCCGAGTTCCCCGAGCCGATCGCCGGGCACTTCCCGCTCGCGGGATCGACGGCCGCGATGACTCCGGATGCCGCCGAGCAGTTGCTCAATCGCACCTGGCGGCCGACTGTCTCTGTCACCGGCGCGGACGGGCTCCCTCCCACCGACCGCGCTGGGAACGTCCTGCGGCCCCACACCTCGCTGCGGCTCTCGTTGCGGCTGCCGCCCACCTGCGACTCCGCCCGCGCACTGGAGGCCGTGCGTCGCGCGCTCACTGTCGATGCACCCCATGGGGCGACCGTCTCCCTCTCTGACACCCACGCCGCTGACGGATGGAACGCGCCGCCACCGGAACCCTGGCTGACCGCCGCACTGGACGACGCGTCGACCGCGGCGTTCGGCCGCGGCGCGCGCAACTTCGGGGAGGGCGGGTCGATCCCGTTCATGGGGATGCTCGGCCAGCGTTTCCCCGATGCGCAGTTCGTCATCACCGGCGTGCTCGGCCCGGGCGCCAACGCGCACGGCCCGAACGAGTTCATGCACATCGAGACCGCGAAACGCCTCACCGCCGCGATGTCCATGGTGCTCACCGCCCACGCCGGACGGCCGTAGGGTCCCCACGTGTTCTCCCTCCTGCGGCGCAACCGCAACGTCCGTCTCGTCGTCCTCGCCCAGATCGTCAGCTACCTGGGCGACTGGTTCACGTTCGTGGCGCTCGCCGGTCTCGTGCAGGACCTCACCGACTCGAAGTTCCTCGTGTCGGTGGTGATGGTCTCGTTCACGCTCCCCTCGTTCCTCATGTCGCCCGTGGCAGGCCCCACGGTCGACAGGTTCGACCGCCGCAAGGTCCTCGTCGCCGTGTCCGCCGCGCAGGCTGTGGCGGCGCTCGGCCTGCTGACCGTCGATGCCGGCAGGGTGTGGACGGCCTTCCTCTTCCAGGGCCTCATCGCCGCCCTCGCCTCGTTCGTCGGCCCCGCCACCTCCGCCTCCATCCCCAACCTCGTCGACAACGACGAGGACCTGCGCATGGCCAACTCGATCACGGGCAGCACATGGGGCGTGATGCTCGCGCTCGGTGCCGCGTTCGGCGGTGTCTTCGCCGCGGCGTTCGGGCGCAACGCCGCCTTCCTCGCCGATGCCGTGAGCTTCGTGCTGGCCGCTGTCCTGTTCCTCATGATCGACAGACCGACACAGACGCACGACACCTCAGCGGGCGCGAGGTCGAAGGTGCGGCCCCTCCAGGACATGAAGGAGGCTGTCCATGTGGCCCGGCAGGACCCTGTCATCCTCGCGCTCATGTCGTCGAAGATGACGTACGCGATCGGCGCGGGGATCGTGAGCCAGCTGGCGGTGCTCGCATCCACGGAGTTCGGCTCCGGCGACGGCGGCCGCGGCCTCCTCATCGCGGCGCGCGGGATCGGTGCTGGCCTCGGGCCCATTGTGGCGGCGCGCTACATCGGGAACGACCTCAGCCGCCTGCTGCGGGTCTGCGGGTTCGCCAGCCTTGTCTTCAGTTTCAGTTACCTCGGGGCGGCGGTCAGTCCCGCCCTCGGAGTGGCCTTCGTGTTCGTCAGCATCGCCCACTTCGGGGGCGGTGCGCAGTGGGTGATGTCCTCGGTTGGCCTGCAGATGAGGGCGCCCGACCACGTGCGCGGGCGGGTGCTCGCGGGGGATTTCGCGATGGTCTCCCTCGTGATCGCGACCACCAGCATCCTCGCCGGGCTGGCCAGCGAGGCAATCAGCGTCCGGCCGGCGATGGTCATCTTCGCGGGCGTGGCCGCGGTGGCGAGCGCCGGGTACCTGGCGGTGACGCGCGGGCTCAGGCGTTCTCTGAGCAGCGGACAGCAGCGTTGACGTACGCCTCGCGGCGCGGGTCGCCGTCGTAGGTCGTCATCATCGTGTTCATCACGTAGCTGATTGCCAGCTGGCGCGATGGCACCGCGCACGCGACGGAGCCACCGGCACCGTCGTGGCCGAACCCGCCCGGGCCGCCGTAGTTGTTGCGGGTGCTGTCCAGCATGTAGCCCTTCGCGAAGACCGTGGGATGGCCGAGGATCAGGTCCTTCTCGCCCTGCGGAGTCACCGACTCGGCGGCGATCCTGCGCGTCTCCTCCGAGATGAGGCGCACACCGTTGACCTCGCCGATGGTGGCGGCGTAGATCGTGGCGAGCGCGCGTGCGTTGCCGATGCCGTTCGCGCCGGGGATCATCGCGGCGCGGACCTCGGGCTTGTTGAAAGCCCCCGGCCCGAAGGCACCGTTCAGCGAGAGCGCCTTCTCGCCGAGCGAACCGGGACCGCCATGGTCCAGCATGAACTTGGCGATCTCCGGCGGGAACGACGGGACAGGGTGGGCCATCAGGTGCGCCACCCGGTGGTCGTGCTCCGCCGGGAGGCCGATCCAGAACTCCACCCCGAGCGGGCCCGAGATATTGCGCTGCACGAATTCGCCGATCGAGAGGCCGCTGGCCCTGCGCACGAGTTCTCCCGCGAGCCACCCGTAGGTGAGCGCGTGGTAGCCGTGGGTGCTGCCCGGCTCGAAGTGCGGCGCTGTTGCGGCAAGTCGTGACGTGACCGTGTCCCAGTCGAGCGCCTCCTCCAGCGACACCGGGCCGTCCACGGTGTAGAGGCCCGCACGGTGCCCGAGGAGCTCGGCGACCGTGATGTCCCCCTTGCCGTGCGCGGCGAACTCGGGCCAGTACGCGGCGACCCTCTCGTCGTACGCGAGCAGCCCGCGCTCCACGCACATCGCCACCGCGAGCGCGGTGACGCCCTTGGTTGTGCTGAAGACGACCTGCAGCGCATCAGGCCCGTAGGGCACCTCGCCGTTCCTATCGCGGTGGCCACCCATGACGTCGACCACCAGCCGGCCTCGGTGCACCACCGCGACACCGGCGCCGCGGTCCTGGCCTGACTCCAGGTTTGCCACGAGTGCGTTGCGGACCGGCTCCCAGCCGGGGGCGACGAAGTCGACTGTCAGCACGGGATCAGGCGTCGATGATGGCGCGGAGCTTCTCGATCTCGCGCACCGGGTCCGGTCCGACCGGGTTGACGGAGAGCACGGTGACTCCGGCCTCCTTGTACGCGGCGACGCGCTCCTTGATGAATCCCGGCGTGCCCACGAGGTTCGCGTTCAGGATCCACTCGGCCGGGATGTTCGCGGCGGCCTCTTCCTTCTTGCCCTCGAGATAGAGGTCCTGGATGGCCACTGCCTCCTTCTCGAAGCCGTAGTCGCGGCAGACGTCGTTGTAGAAGTTCTTGCCGCGCGCGCCCATGCCGCCCACGTACAGCGCCATGTTCGGGCGCGCGAAGTCGAGGATCTTGGTCTGTGCCTCGCCCGTCAGCTTCTCGTCGATCGCGAGCATGCCGCCGGCGGAGATGTCGAGCTGCTTGCGGCCCTTGTCGCGCTTGGCGAGACCGGCCTTCAGCTGGTCGCCCCAGACGTTGTGGTACTTCTCGGGGTAGAACATGATCGGCAGCCAGCCGTCGGCCATCTCTGCCGTCGCCTCGACGCTCTTGTCCTTCAGCGAGGCCCACCAGATGGGGATGTCCTTGCGGACCGGGTGGTTGATGATCTTCAGCGGCTTGCCGAGACCGGTGCCCTGGCCGGCCGGCAGCGGCACCTGGACGGTCTTGCCGTCGTAGGAGAGCGCCTCCTCGCGTGCCCACACCTTGCGGCACACCTCGATGTACTCCTTGATGCGCTGCATCGGCTTCTCATACGGGATGCCGTGGAAGCCCTCGATCACCTGCGGGCCGGACGCACCGAGACCGAGGATGAAGCGCCCGTCGCTCACGTAGTCGCAGCCGGCGGCCGTCATGGCCATGAGCGCGGCGGAGCGTGAGTACACGTTCACGATGCCGGTGCCGATCTCCACGCGGCTCGTCTTCGCGGCGAGGTAGCCGACCTGCGAAATCGCGTCGAAGCTGTATGCCTCGGCGACCCAGACCTGGTCGAGGCCGACCTTCTCTAGTGCGACCACACGGTCGACGGCCTCCTTGAAGCCACCTGCATAGTTGATGCCCATTGACAGTTTCACCAAGGTCCCCCTTCGACGTTCCCCCGAACCCTAGGACGGTGGTGGGCCGCCGCACGATTCGGGCCCGACCGGCGCCGACCTGAGACGGCACGGCACTATTCGGCCCCGATGGCGCGAGAATGACGCCGTGACGACGGCTGAACTCAGGCTCCCGGTGAGGGACGGGACCGTCCTGCGGGCACTCCACCACCCCGCGGCAGGAGCCACGGACGGCATCCCCGTGCTCCTCGTTCACGGGCTCGCCTCGAACTGCCGGCTCTGGGACGGCGCCGCGCGCCACCTGGCGGCACTCGGCCATGACGTCATCGCACTCGACCTGCGCGGCCACGGCCTCAGCGACAAGCCGGACCACGGGTACTCGGTGCCGGAGGTCGCACAGGACGTCGTCGACATCCTCGGGGTCCTCTCGCGGGACAACCCGCCGTGGCGGCGGCCCCTCGTCGTAGGCCAGTCATGGGGCGGCAACATCGTGATCGAGATCGCGGCGCGCCACGCGGGGGCCGTGAGGGGCGTGGTCGCGGTCGACGGCGGGACGATCGAACTGAGCAGGGCCTTCCCCGACTGGGAGGAGTGCCGGAGTGCGCTCGCCCCGCCGCGGCTCGCAGGCATGGAGGCCACGCGCCTCCGCGCATTCGTGCGCGGTGCGCACGGTGACTGGTCCGACGAGGCGATCGAGGGGACCATGGCGAACATGGAGCACTTCGCAGACGGGACGATCGCGCCGTGGCTCACGTTCGACCGCCACATCACGGTCCTGCGCGGCCTGTGGGAGCACTCCCCCACGTCGCTCTTTCCCTCGATCGAGGTGCCGGTCATGTTCGTGCCTGCCTCGCGGACGGACGACGAGATGACGCGCGCGAAGAGGGCGGCGCACGACCACGCGCTCGGCACGGTCCCGCGGTGCCGGGTCGAATGGTTCGAGCCCGCCGACCACGACCTGCACGCTCAGTTCCCCGGTCGGTTCGCTGACGTCGTCCACAATGCTGTCGTGGGAAGATTCTTCCCGTGACGGCGCCGCGCATCCTCGCCATCATGGGCAGCGGCGAGACGGCCCCCACCATGGTCAGCACGCACAGGTCGCTGGTGGCGCGCCTGGGGTCGCCCGTCAGGGCCACGGTGATCGACACGCCGTACGGGTTCCAGGAGAACTCTGGTGACCTCGCCGAGCGTGCGGTCGCATACTTCCGCAAGAGCGTGAACATCGATATCACCGTGGCCGGCCTGCTGCGGCTGCACGGCGCCGGCCTCGACCCCGTCTCGGTGGAGCGCGGCCTGCGCCATGTGAGCGACGCCGGGTACGTGTTCGCAGGTCCCGGATCCCCCACGTACGCGCTCCGCCAGTGGACGGACACACCGCTCCGCGGGATCCTCGAGGGCAAGCTCCGTGACGGCGGCATCGTGACGTTCGCGTCGGCGGCTGCCCTCACGCTCGGCTCACACACTGTCCCCGTGTACGAGATCTACAAGGTGGGCGAGGAACCGAGATGGGAACGCGGTCTCGATCTCCTCGGCACGCTGGGGATCAACGCTGCCGTCATCCCCCACTACGACAACGCGGAGGGCGGCAACCACGACACCAGGTTCTGCTACCTCGGCGCGGCGCGGCTGGAACGGCTCGAGCAGGAGCTCCCCGAGGGCCACTTCGTGCTCGGGATCGACGAGCACACGGGGCTCGTGCTGGACCTCGGGTCCGAGGAAGCCACCGTGACGGGACGCGGGGGCGTCACCGTCCGTGTCCGCGGCGCCGAGCGCGTGTTCCCCGCCGGGGAATCGTTCGGCATCGACGTGCTGAGGAACCCCGGCGAGGTGCAGGGCACGGCTCCGGCACGGTCAGCGTCCGTGGCCTCCCGTCCCGGGAGTGCGCAGGAGAGCACTTCTCCCGACGACGGCACCGCGGCGCGGCATGTCGATGCATTCCGCGCCGCACTCGGGTCGCGCGACGTGGACGGCGCGGTCCGCGCGGCACTCGCCCTGGAGCAGGACGCGGGCGACCTGGCGGGGGCAGACCTTGCCGCCGCGCGAGCCGAGCTGAGGTCGATGATCAGCGGGCTCGGCGATGCGGCTGTGGCCGGGATGCAGGACCCCCGCGAGGTGGTCGGACCGTATGTGGAGGCGATGCTGGCGGTGCGGGCCACGGTGCGCGCCGAGAAGCGCTACGACCTGAGTGACGTCATCCGGGACGCGTTCGATGCCCTCGGCGTGGAGGTGCGGGACACGCCGTCAGGGGTGGAGTGGGCCCTGCGCGCCTGAGGCGCGTCAGACCCCATGACCGCCCCACACATGGTGGCCGCGTCAGACATGGTGCAGCGAACCGATGCGCGCGCGGCCGCGGAACCCGGTGACCGCATAGGAGACCACGAACACCGCGGCCGAGACCAGGATGATCGTGGCGCTCGAGGAGGTATCCAGGAAGTACGAGAGGTTCATCCCCGCGAACGCACTGGCTGCGCCGACGACGGGGGCGATCCACAGCATGCGCGCGAACGAATTGGTGAGCATCCGCGCGACGGAGGCCGGCAGCACGAGCATCGCCGAGATGAGGAGCGTGCCGATCACGCGCATGGTGACGAGGATCGTCAGCGAGAGCATGACCATGAGCGCGGCCTCCACGCGCTGCACGCTCACGCCGGCGACGTCCGCGACCTCGGGGTCGAACGTGGCGAAGAGGAAGGTGCGGTACCACATGCCGACGATGAGCAGGACGAGCAGGAACACCACAGAGACCGCGACGATGTCTGACGTGCGCACCCCCAGCACGCTCCCGAAGAGGACGGCCTCGATGCTCTTCTGGGCCTGCCCGTAGCGGTTGAGCAGCGCCAGGCCGACCGCGAAGGACGCGGTGGTCACCACGCCGATCGCGGCGTCGGCACCGATGATGCGCCTGCGGGCGATGCGTCCAATGAGGACGCCGGACGTGATGCCCCAGATGCCCGCGCCGACGAAGAAATTCAGGCCGATGACTGCCGAGGCCGCCGCGCCGCCGAACACCGCGTGGGAAAGCCCGTGACCGATGTAGCTCATGCCGCGGAGCACGACGAACACCCCGAGCACGCCGCAGAGAGCGCCGGCGAGGGTCGCAACGATCACCCCGTTGCGGAAGAACTCGAACTGGTACGGCTCGAGGATGCCGGCGGCGAGAAGCCCCACGTCAGGCAACCGGTGCGGGGGCCGGTGCGTGCATGCCACCGGACTCCAGGACCACGGGCATGCCACCGTGCTGGAGGACCTCCATGGGCGCCCCGTACGTGCGCTCCAGCACCACGGGGTTCAGGACCTCGGTCGGCGAGCCGTCGGCGATGACGGTGCGGTTCATGCAGACGATCCTGGGCAGGTGTGCCGCGAGGCCGTTCAGGTCGTGCGTGGTGAGCAGGATCGTCACGCCCTGCGCGTGGAGCTCGGCCAGGAGATGCAGGACCTCGTGCCGCGTCCGCACGTCGACCCCGGAGGTCGGCTCGTCCAGCACGAGCACGTCGGGGCGGTGGAACATCGCGCGGGCGATGAACACGCGCTGCTGCTGGCCCCCGGAGAGCTCGCGGATGTGACGGTCATGGAGCCCGGTCAGGCCGAGGCGCGACAGCACGTCGAGTGCCTCCTCGCGCTCCCCGGGCGTGATGCGCGGCCAGCGCTTGCCCTTCGTGCGCGTCATCGTGATCACCTCGAGGACGGTGACCGGGAAGTTCCAGTCGACGCTCTCCACCTGGGGTACGTAGGCAAGGCGCACGTCGGTGCCGAGCCGGACCGAACCGTGCACGGGCGTGACTGCCCCGATGACGGCCTTCAGCAGTGTCGTCTTCCCGGACCCGCTGGGGCCGACGATGCCCACAAAGTCGCCGCGGCGAACTTCCATGTCGACGTCACTGACGACGACGGAGGACCCGTACGCGCACGACATGTGCGTGCAGGTGATGACAGGTTCCCTCATCACTGCGGGTAGTACGCCGTGTCCTTGACGCCGATGTCCACGTTGACCGCCTTCAGTGCGGCGGCATCCCCGCCGAGGGCCTCGACGATGGTCACGAAGTCGTACTTCATGAGACCGGCCCAGGAGTGCCCCGGGTCGTCGAGCTCGCCCGGCAGGTCATCGTCGCGCAGGGTGTCCACGTAGCGGACCCCGGCTTCCTTGCCGATCTGCTCGAGCACGGGAGAGGGGAACACCCGCTGCCGAAGACGGCCGGGACCTTCTCCGTCCTCACCTGCTCGATGAGACCGGCGACGTCGGCGGGAGTGGGCTCGGAGAACGACTGCGGCTGGATGGCACCGATGATCTCGTAGCCGTAGCGACGGGCCATGTACGGGAAGGAGTCGTGGTACGTGAGCAGCTTGCGGTTGCGCACCGGCACCGTCTCCGTGGCCGTCTTCATTGCCTCGTCCAGCTGGTTGATGAGCTGCGAGAACTTGACGTAGTTGTCGTCGACCACCGAGATGGTGGAGGGCAGCATCTGGGTCATGGCATCACGGATGACGGTCACGTAACTGAGCACGGAGGGAGGGTTGGTCCACGCGTGCGGGTTCGGCCGGCCGGCCTCCTGCGGGAAGGAGAAGTCGTACACCCACTCGCTGCGCAGGATCACTGCCGTGCCGACCTCGCAGAGGACGGCACCTTCCTTCATGTTGGCCTGCGCCATCTCGATGATCGGGTCCTCGAGGCCCAGGCCGTTCACCACGACCAGGTCAGCCTCGGCGAGGTCCTTCGCCACGGAGGGCGGGGGCTCGAAGGTGTGCGAGTTCGTGCCCTCGGGGACCACCCCGACGACCTCTATGCCCGTGCCCGAGGCGAGCAGGCCCGCCATGCTCGTGAGCGGCGAGACGGACGTGACCACCTTCAGGATCTCGCCCTCGCGCGGTGCCCCGCTCTTGCAGACCGCCATCGCATTGTCACTGGTCTCCGTGTCGCCGTCGAAACCGGCAGGTTCCTCGGACAGCTGCGGCACGCTGTCGGCCGGGGTGGAGGAATCTCCCGAGCAGGCGGTGAGCACCGAGGTGACGGCCACAAGAGAGACAACGAAGGAGGCAACGAGGGCGCGACGCATACCTGTGAGCCTAACCCCGGGTCACGGGAACTTTTTCCGCTGCGCCGGTCGCCGGTGTCCCGTTGATTGCCGACCAGTCGGGTCGGGTTAACGGGGCGTGACCGACAGCGTGAACGACTTGACGGCTCTCGCGAAGATGTTGGCCTCCACGTCAGGCTCAGTCACCGGTGACATGTCGGCGACACGCGACGACATCTCCGCGAACACTGAACGAAGCACGGCCCGCGCAAGGTTTGCACCGATGCACAGGTGCGTGCCGAAACCGAACGACAGGTGCGGGTTGGGGGCCCGTCGGATGTCGAAACTGAACGGGTCCGCGAACACGTCCTCGTCGCGGTTCGCCGACGGGTAGAGCATGATCACCCGGTCGCCGGCGCGCACCGGCTGGCCGCCGATCGTGTCGTCGCTCGCCGCTGTGCGGAAGAAGTTGTTGAGCGGCGTCACCCACCGCAGCACCTCCTCCACCGCGCCGTCCGCGAGCGTCGGGTCGTCCGCCATCGCCTGCCACTGATCCATGTGGTCGCAGAACGCGCGCAGCCCGTGCGCGATCGCGGTGCGGGTGGTCTCCGCCCCTCCTGCGATGAAAAGTCCCACCTCGTGGAACACCGATGCCGGCGGGAGCTTCTCGCCGTCGATCTCTGCGTGCGCCCAGATCGACATGAAATCGTGGACCGGGCACGCCGACCTCTCCGCCATGACCGGCTGCATCGCCGCCAGGAACTCCCTGTTGGCGTCGTAGAAGGCCTCGGCGATCTGCGGGTCACGGTGCCGCATGTCGGTCTGCATCAACCGCTCGCTCCAGGACTTGAGGTCCGGCCACATCTCCTCCGGGAAGCCGAGGAGGCGCGTGGTGAGACGGGCCGCGACCTGTGCCGCGAGCATCGGCACGACGTCGAAGGTGCCCGCCGCGAGGCACCCGTCCACCAGCTCGCGCACAAGTGCGTCTATCTCGTCCGAGCGTCTCGCGACGGCGGCGCGCGTCAGCTCGCCCTGCACGAGCATGCGCTGCTGGCGGTGCCGCGGATCGTCCTGGGCGATCATGTTCGCCTCGGTCGGCTCGAAGGTGGCCCTGTACCCCTGGCCCGACACGAACACCGTCGAACGTCTCTCCACGTCCATCACGTGGGCATGCCGCGAGACCCCCCAGAGCCCGTTCTTCTCGTCCCGGTACACGGGCTCGTTCGCCCGCATCCACGCCCACACGTCGTGCGGGTTGGACCTGTAGAGCTCGGGGTCGAGCAGGTCGACGGTCAGTCTGTCGGTTGCGCCCATGTCATCGGCTCCCTCGTGCGGTGTTCCTCATTGTGTCCGACCACGGGCGGCCGGTCGACTCGTCAGGCTCGGCGGGCAGCCCCAGCACCTTCTCGCCGAGGATGTTCCTCTGCACCTCGCCGGTCCCGCCACCGATGGTGAGGGCCTTCGAGAACATGTAACCGCTGTACCAGCTGCGCGAGCGCAGGGTCTTCTCGCCCTCACGGGTGCCCACGAGAAGTGCGTCCATCCCGATGAGGTCACGTGCGGTCTCCATTGCCCTCTGGCCGTGCTCATCCGCCATGATCTTGCGGATGCTCGCCTCGGGGCCGGGCTGCCCGCCGCGCATGCGCGCGTTCAGCGTCCGCATCCGGATGATGTCGAGGATGACGTGCTCGCTCCACAGCACCGCCAGTCTCTGGCGCATCACGGCATCGGTCACCCCGAGCCGGCGTGCCTCGTCCACGATGTCAGCGGCCGTCGGCCCCGCACCCCAGAGCACACCGGGTGACGAGAGCGAGACGCGCTCGTTGCCGAGCGTCACCTTGGCCAGCCGCCACCCGTCGTTCACCTCGCCCACCACGTTCGCATGCGGGATGCGGACGTCAGTGAAGAACACCTCGTTGAAGCTGTCCGCCCCCGCGATGTTGCGGATGTTGCGCACCTCGATCCCCGGGAGGTCCATCGGGCAGACGAAATAGGTGATCCCACGGTGCTTCGGGGCGGACGGGTCCGTCCGGGCGATGAGGATGCCGAACGCGGAGTAGTGGGCGCCCGTCGTCCAGATCTTCTGGCCGTTCACCACCCACTCGTCGCCGTCGCGCACCGCACGGGTGCCGAGACCCGCGAGGTCGCTGCCCGCGCCGGGCTCGCTGAACAGTTGGCACCACGTCTCCTCCCCGGCCAGGGCGGGCAGCACGTACCTCTTCTTCTGCTCCTCGGTGCCCGCATGGATGATGGTGGGGGCGGCCCACCCGATCCCGATCTGGTTGGACGGACGCTTGACGCCGGCCCGGGCGAATTCGTCGTCGATCAGCAACTGGTGGACGGGGTCGGCGTCCAGTCCCCACGGCGCCGGCCAGTGGGGAGCCACCCACCCGGCCTCCGCCAGCTGCCGGGGCGTCGCATCCGGGTGGGCCGCGATCCATTCCCTCACCGCGACGCGGCGCGGGTCATTGTCGCCGGGCAGCAGGTCCTCCATGGCGTCACAGTATTCGCACCCGACTACCGTGAACCACATGACCACCGTCGCACTTGACACGTTCCGCGGGCAGGTCGCCGGGTGGCTGGCGGAGAACAAGCACCGCGCACCGCGCGACTACGGCGCCATCTGCCCGCCCGACCTCGTGGACGAGGGTGTGGCGTGGCAGAGGAGGATCTTCGATGCGGGCTTCGCAGGTCTCCACTGGCCGGCCGAGCACGGCGGCCGGGGACTCACCCCGGCGCACCACGGCGTGTGGGTGGAGGAATGCGCGAAGGCAGGCGTTCCCCCCGTGCTCAACATGGTCGGCCTGGTGCTCGCCGGCGGTGCCGTCATGGCGTTCGGCGACGACGCCCAGAAGAGCCGCCACCTGCGCTCCACGCTCGCGGCGGAGCACGTGTGGTGCCAGCTCTTCAGCGAGCCCGGCGCGGGCAGCGATCTCGGCTCCCTCTCCACGCGCGCGGAGCGCGACGGCGACCGCTTCGTCGTTAACGGCCAGAAGGTGTGGTGCAGCGGGGGCAGGTGCAGCAACTGGGGCATCCTCATGGCGCGGACCAACCCGGACGCCCCGAAACACGAGGGCATCTCATTCTTCCTGTGCCCGATGGACCTTCCCGGCATCGAGGTGCGCCCACTGCGCCAGATGACGGGCGAGGCGGAGTTCGACGAGGTGTTCTTCACCGACGTGGAACTGCCCGCAGAGTCGCTCATCGGCCCGCTCCACGGCGGCTGGGGGGTGGGGATGGCCGTCCTCACCAACGAGCGCGGCCACATCGGCGCGAGCATCATCGGCCTGGAGCGGCGCATCGACCAGATGTCCGCACTCGGTCGGGGCCGCGGACTGGACGAGTCCCGGCGCCAGCAGCTCGCGCAGTTGATGTCCCGCGGCATCGCCTACAAGGCAATGGCACAGACACAGGGGCCCGTCGCCTCCACCGCCTCGTCACTGATGAAGCTCGGCATCACTGAGATGATGTTCGACATCGCGATGCTGCGCGGCGGCATCTCCGGCGCCGATGCCATGCTCGAGAGCCCGGATGCGCTCGGGATGCTCGCCGCTCCCGGCGGCCGCATCGCAGGGGGGTCCAGCCAGGTGCAGCGGAACATCATCGGAGAGCGTCTCCTCGGCCTGCCGAGGGAACCCAAGTGACCATTGCCTGCGGCGACGCGACGCTCATCCCCTCCCTCGACGGGGTGACGATCGCGATGCACGACTTCGGCGGGTCGGGGTCACCCGTCCTCCTCTCGCACGCGACCGGGTTCCATGCGCACTGCTTCGGGCCGATGGCGGCAGTGCTCGTCCGCAACCACCGGTGCATGGGACTGGACCACCGCGGGTACGGGGATGCCGAACGGATCGACCCCGCCACTGTCGAGTGGCTCCCCTACGGAGACGACGCCCTCGCCGCGGCCAGGCATCTCTCCGCGCTCCACGGGGGCGAGCCCGTCGTCGGCATCGGCCACTCCATGGGCGGGGCGTCTCTCCTCATGGCGGCGCACCGCGAGCCCGCGCTCTTCCGTGCACTCTTCGTGTTCGAGCCCATCGTGTTCCCGCCGCCCGCCGATGACTCCCCCCGCGGCGAGAGCCCGTTGCCGGCCGGGGCGCGCAAGAGGCGTGACAGGTTCGAGTCGTTCGAGGCGGCGCTCGAGAACTTCACTGCGAAGCCGCCGATGAGCTCCTTCCACCCTGCGGCACGCGAGGCGTACGTGCGTCACGGCTTCGCGCCGCACCCCGAGGGCGGAATCACCCTCAAGTGCCTCCCCGAGCACGAGGCCCGCACGTACGAGACCGGCGCGACGTCGGGCATGTTCGGGCGCCTCGGCGAGGTCAGAGTGCCGGCGTGGGTGATGGCCGGCGCGCTCGCGCCGTTCCAGCCGTCGAGTTTCGCCGGCCGCGTGGCAGAGGAACTCCCGCAGGCCACATTCGTGAGGTGGGACGAGATGGGGCACTTCGGCCCGCTCGAGCACCCCGAGACGATCGCGGCGTTCGTCGAGCGCACGCTCGCCGCGCAGTGACGTCCGCACCGGCGGCCCGGCCCGTCGCACGGTTCGATGTCGCATGCGACCGCCTGCTCGAGCCCGTGCGCCGCACGCGTGCCGCCCAGGCACTCTTCGGTTCCGCCAGTGCCGCGGGAGACTTCAGCATCGTGTGGCACGTCACCGGGTTGCTGCTGGCGATCGGCTCGACGGAAAGGCTGCGCGAGGCGGTCTTCCTCTCGTGCGCACTCGGGGTCGAGAGCCTCGTCGTCAACCAGGGCGTGAAGCGCATCTTCCGGCGGGAGCGACCGACGGAGTCCGGGGACGAGCGGTTCGCCGTGCGCACGCCCAGCACGTCGAGCTTCCCTTCTGGGCACGCGTCGTCGGCCACGTTCGCCGCGATGATCCTCGTGTCGTTCACGGGCTGGCCGGAAGGCTGGGTGTTCGTGACGGTCGCCGTCGTCGTGGCGCTCAGCCGCGTGATGGTGCGGATCCATCATGCGAGCGACGTCATCGGGGGTGCCGCGGTGGGGGCCCTGCTCGGCCTCGCCGCCCTCGCAACGGTCCCCGTTGTGCTCGGCTAGGGAGCCTTCGTCACCTGGACAGGGAGATTCTGGATGGTCACGGACTGCACCTTGCCCTTGATCTTCTTCCCTGCCACGTACACCTTGAGCACGTAGGCACCGGACTTTGCCGTGCGGGGGATCCGCACGTCGGCCCGGCCCTTGGTCTTGGACTTGACGGTGCGCGACGACTTGGCGACGAGAACTCCCGCCTTGTTCCTCAATTCCACGATGAGCGTCCCGGACGTCCTCGACGACGTCTGGTAGCCAATGTCCACGTAATCTCCGATGGACGCATCGGTGGAGGCCTGCCACACCGCTGCACCTGTCCGCGAGACCGTGAGCACCGGGGATGAGTAGTGGACGTCCGCATAGATGGACACGCTCACGGCACCGGACTCACCGATGACGAGCGTGATCCGGCCTGCGATGTCCGGCTGTTCCGAGGACGACAGCCTGAAATCCCTCGCCACCCTTGCCTCCAGTGCCGATCTCTCCGCACCGGAGAGCTTCCGACCGTCAGTGACCGGCCTCCCTGCGGAGTCCGCCATGTGGTACCCGGCGCGGGCCAGCATCGGCTGGGTGAGCACGAGTCGGTAGTAGCCGATGTTCAGCGAGCCGTCCGCCCTGAAGTGCGGGGCGCACACTTTCACAGAGAAGGTTCCCGTCCGCGTGTCGAAGACCGGGAATGCGTCGCCCGTCCCGTAGGCGTCAGACTCCAGCACGGCGCCGTCGAACGGGGCGAATTTGGCGAAGTTCTTCCGGTCAAAGAGGCTCACCGTCCATGCAGCGACGTGACTGCGGGTGGCACGTGCATTGGGATTCGTGCAGGCATCGGTCGGCGGGATCATCACGCTCCGGGCCCCTGGACGGGACGAGACCGTCAGTACCCGTCCGCCGGAGGGCTCCGTCGTCTGCGTGAACGTGCCGCCCGAGCCGACAGACCTCATCACGGACATGTCGAAGGTCCCGATATGGACCGAGATGCGGTACTCCACCGCCGCGTCGAGGTCATTGACGCCGTCCCACAGGTCGATCAACAGGGCACCACCCACTGTGCGCACGCTCGGGCTGACCCGCCCACCCACGCCCGACCTGCCAGTGTCGCCGGTCCAGTCGGTGCTCCAGGCCGGGCTCCTCGGGTCCGCCCCCTGCAGCCGGGGGGCCAGACGCGTCCAAGGGACGTCAGCGGAGATCTGCCTCGCATCGACCGACCGCACGCAGTAGGACGACCTACCGCCGGAGTAGGAGGACCCATCGTCGAGGGCGGTGCCTGTGCAGACCGGCCAGAAGCCCCACATCGTCGGCCCGGCCGGGTTTGACTGCCAGCCGGATTCCTGCGGGTAACTCTGGAAGTCGAATGGCCGGCCGTCAACGGGG
>JBJTCK010000058.1:0-7491 GCA_046091825.1 Actinomycetota bacterium
GATGGCCGCCGACCTGCGTGATGGATGGAGGGAGTTCGTGTCACGCCGGTGGATGGTCGTGACGGTGGCGAGTCTCTCGGTCTTCTTTCTCTCCTTCGAGGCGTTCCTCGCCGTGATCGCCCCCGTGCAGATGAAAGAGGCCCTGGGCGGCGCGTCCGACATGGCGGTGATGATGGCGGGCTGGGGCACGGGCGGTCTCCTCGGCATGATCCTGGCCGTGCGGCTGAGGCCCGCACGCCCGATGCTCGCCGCATGGGCGGTCATGCCCGTCCATGCGCTCTGGATGCTGGGGGTCGCGGTGCCGCTCGGTGTGCCGCTGCTCTTCCTGCTGGCCGTGGTCTCGGGGGCGTGCATTGACCTGACGTTCACCTTCTGGGGCACGGTCATCCAGACCCACGTGCCGGAGGACGTTGTCTCGCGGGTCGGCAGTTTCGACGCGCTCGGCGTGGCGCTGTTCGGCCCGCTCGGTCTCCTGATTGCCGGCCCGCTCACCGACGCGCACGGGGCATCATTGACCGCTGTGATGGCCGGTGCCGTTGCCCTGATCGCCGGTCTCGCGCCTCTCACGAGCAGTGGCGTGCGCTCGGTCGAGCGCCGCGACTGACGCGGGGGTTCCTACTCGCCGGCGGTGCCGGCGAACGGTGACTCGGCCGCCGCGGTGCGGTCACCGTTCTCGAGCGCGTCGAGC
Organism: Actinomycetota bacterium; assembly: GCA_046091825.1. Taxonomy (GTDB): domain Bacteria; phylum Actinomycetota; class Acidimicrobiia; order Acidimicrobiales; family Ilumatobacteraceae; genus UBA2093. The sequence continues at coordinate 689 of JBJTCK010000058.1, forward strand.
ACGTGGATGGCGATGTCGGCGACCTTGACCTGGTCCTCCTCGGCACCCGCGGCCTTCACGCCGTCGTCCATCATGATGTAGCAGAACGGGCACGCGGTGGCCACGCGCGACGCGCCGGTGCTGAGGGCCTCCTGCGCGCGCTCATCGTTCACCTTGGTGCCGATGGACTCCTCCATCCACATGCGGGCGCCGCCGGCGCCGCAGCACATGCCCTTGGTGCCGTTGCGCGGCATCTCCACGATCTGCAGGCCCTTGATGGAGCCCACCACCTTGCGCGGCGCCATGTAGACGTCGTTGTGGCGGCCGAGGTAGCAGGAGTCGTGGTACGTGATGCGGTCCTCCAGCGAGGCATTGCGCATGTCCAGCTTGCCGGTGTCGATGAGGTGCTCCAGGAACTCGCTGTGGTGCACGACCTCGTAGTTGCCGCCGAGCTGCGGGTACTCGTTCTTCAGCGTGTTGAAGCAGTGCGGGCACTGGGTGATGATCTTCTTCACGCCCATGCCGTTCATCATCTCGATGTTCGGCATGGCGAGCATCTGGAACAGGTACTCGTTGCCGGAGCGGCGCGCGGAGTCGCCCGTGCACATCTCGGACGGCCCGAGGATGCCCACGTCGATGCCGGCGCGCTCCAGCAGCTTCGCCATCGCCTGGGTGACCTTCTTGTTCTTGTCGTCGAAGGAGCCCGCGCAGCCGACCCAGTAGAGGTACTCGTGGTCGAACGGCGAGCCCGGGTCCACGACCTCCACGTTCAGGTCCTTCGCCCAGTCGGCGCGCTCTGCCTGGTTCATGCCCCACGGGTTGCCCTGGTTCTCCATGGCGCGGTACGCGTTGCCCAGCTCCGCCGGGAAGTTCGACTCCATGAGCGAGAGGTAGCGGCGCATGTCGAGGATCTTGTCGAGGATCTCGATGTTCACCGGGCAGATCTCGTCGCACGCCTTGCACGTGGTGCAGGACCAGATTTCCTCGCTGCTGATGCGCTCGAACAGGCTGTTCGCGCCGATGGTGATCTCGGGGTCCACGGACAGCGGCGGGCTGACCTTGCCTCCGGGAGCGTGCGCGGCCGTTGCGGCCATGACCTCGCCGGTCTTCAGCACGATCTCACGGGGGTCGAGCGGCTTGCCGGTGGCGTGCGCGGGGCACACGCTGGTGCAGCGGCCGCACATCGTGCAGGCGTCGGTGTCGAGCAGCTGCTTCCAGGTGAAGTCCTCCACCACGGACGCACCGAAGGTCTCGAGCGACGTCTCGGTCAGGTTCGGCATGGCGCGCATCGCGCCCTTGGGGCGGTCGCGGTCCTTCAGGTACATGTTCAGCGGCGAGGTGAACACGTGGCGCAGCATGGTCACCGGCAGCAGCGCGAGGAACGCGATGAAGGTGATGACATGGGCGACCCACATGGCCTGGTGCCAGTTCTCGAGCGCCCCCAGGGACAGGCCGTCCACGGCCTGGGCGAGCGGGTAGCCGACGTAGCTCCACTTCTCGAAGGACATGTCCTTGCCGCCCGCCTGCGACACGGCGATGCGGAACATCTCGGCGGCGAAGCCGGAGAGACCGATCAGGAGGAGGACGCCGAGGATGAGGCCGTGCTCGGCCTTCGTCTTGATGCGGATGCGGTACGGCTGCTGCACGTAGCGGCGCACGATCGCCCACACCACGCCGCCGGTGAACATGAGGCCGGCGGTGTCGCCGACGAACACGTACCCCTGGTACACGCCCCCGTGGAGGAACTTCAGCGACTCGGGCAGCTGGTGGTCGATCTCCAGCACCGTTGTCACGCCGAGGAGGATGAGGAAGCCGAAGTAGATCAGCGAGTGCATGAGCCCGGCGGCGCTGTCGCGCAGGAGGGTCTGCATGTAGACACCGGCGCGGTAGTCCGCCAGCCGCTTCTTGGCGTTCTTCGCGGTGGTGCGGCGGCGGTCAGGCGCGCCGCGCTCCCAGTTCCGCACGCGGTCGGCGAACCGGAACGACCCCCAGACCAGCATCACGGGCAGCAGGGTGTAGAACGCGACCTTGAGCGGTCCGGGGATGCCCTCGAAGACCTCGCGGGAGACCTCGGACGTGCCGTGCCACTTGGTGAATTGCGGGACGATGCCCGACATCAGCGTGAACGTGCCCATGCCGATGCCGATGGCAATCGACAGCTGGTGGGGCCGGAACCGCTTCTTGCCGTTCTCGGTGGTCGGGGCGGACGCGTGCGTACTCATAGCAACAACGAACGCTAGTGGTCAGGGCAGCCCGGTGACCGATTCGGCTGTGGATAACAGTGGTGTGACGCCCGCGCGGGGCAGACCCGCCCGCAAGGGGCGGCTCACCGGGCAATCAGCCGTAGTGGGCTCGGTCCAGTTCGCGGACGCGGGTGGCGAGGGCCTTGAGCAACTTGCGGCTGATCGCCGGGATGTTGTCGATGGCTCCCTTGAGTGCGCGCTCGCTGACCACGAGGAGGCGAACATCGGTGTCGGCGATGACAGAAGCGGTGCGCGGGCCGCTGTCCAGCAGGGACAGCTCACCGACCACCGAACCGGCCTTGGCGCTGCCGATCTTCTTGCCGTTGCGCTTCACGGTTGCGGAGCCCTCGAGGACCACGTAGGCCTCGCGGCCCGTCTGGCCCTGGTCCATGATGATGGTGCCGGCCTTCAGCACACGCTCCGAGGAGTTCTTGATCACGAGACCGAGCTCCTTCGGGGAGCACTCGGAAAAGAGGGGGATGTTCTTCAGGTGGGCGACGGTGGACTTTGCTGATGCCATGTGAACAAGTGTAAACCCGCCCGGCCCCCGCACTTTTCATTGTGTACCGACGTCACAGGTGACGCCCGTCGCGGTCACCCCGGCGTGATCAACGGGGTCAGACCTTCTTCGACGCCTGGTTCGCCACCGAGTTGATGGCGGCGGCAATCGCATCCTGGTCGCCGAGGTACTCCGCGCTCTCGACGTTGAGGTCTGCGGACAACTGATAGAGGCGCGGCACACCCGTCGGGATGTTCAGTTCGGCGATGTCGGCATCGCTGATGTGCTCGAGGTGCTTCACGAGAGCCCGCAGCGAGGTGCCGTGGGCCGCGACCAGGACGTTCATCCCCTCACGAAGCTGCGGCACGACGGTCGAGTGGAAGTGCGGCACGACCCGGTCGACAACGTCCTTCAGGCACTCGGTGGCCGGCAGATCGGTCCTCGGGACGAACCGGTACCGGGGGTCGTTGGCGGGGTGCTCCGGGCTGCCCGCCTCGACCGGGGGAGGGGGGATGTCGTAGGACCTGCGCCAGATCTTCGTCTGGCTCTCCCCGTGCAGGTCAGTGGTTGCCTTCTTGTCCAGGCCCTGTAGCGCACCGTAGTGACGCTCGTTCCACCGCCAGTCCCTCTGGACGGGCAGCCAGACCTGGTTAAGGACTGTCAATGCGATGTGGCATGTCATCACTGCCCTCGTGAGAAGGGAGGTGTGGGCCACGTCAAAGACCAGCCCGGCATCCCGCATGACTTCGCCCGCCGCGGTCGCCTCGGTCTCGCCGGTGCGGGAGAGCGGCACGTCATGCCAGCCAGTGAAGAGGTTGAGCTCGTTCCAGGTGGACTGGCCGTGCCGCAACAGGACTAGTTGGCCGAGGGGGGCATTCGCGGTCACGATGACATCGTAGGTTGAAGGATGTACGCGACCCGGGGGCGCTCTCTATCAGCCGACTGCGCCCCATCAGAACAGATGTTGAGTCGGTACATATCAACTTTTGTGACTTTGGGGTTGTCACTCGGGTTAGCAGTCCCCTAGCATGACTGCCAGCACGGTGTCCGGACGGCTCCGCCCCCCGGTGTCGTCATGGGCACCGTGCACCAGACCCCCAACACAAAGACCCCCCAACCCAAGGAGAGCCCCCCATGGCCAAAGCAGTCGGAATCGACCTCGGCACCACGAACTCTGTTGTTGCCTTCCTGGAGGCCGGCGACCCGGTCGTCATCCCCAACTCCGAGGGTGCCCGCACCACACCGTCCGTGGTGGCGTTCTCGAAGACCGGCGAGGTGCTCGTCGGCGAGGTGGCCAAGCGCCAGGCCATCACGAACCCCGACCGCACGTTCCGTTCCATCAAGCGCCACATGGGCAAGGCGTGGAAGTCCGAGGACATCGACGGCAAGCAGTACACCCCGCAGGAGATCAGCGCGCGCACGCTCATGAAGCTGAAGCGCGACGCGGAGGCGTACCTGGGCGACACCGTCACGCAGGCGGTCATCACCGTGCCGGCGTACTTCAACGACGCGGAGCGCACCGCCACCAAGGAGGCCGGGCAGATCGCGGGTCTCGAGGTGCTGCGCATCATCAACGAGCCGACCGCAGCGGCGCTCGCGTACGGCCTGGACAAGTCCAGCCAGGACGAGACGATCCTGGTCTTCGACCTGGGCGGCGGCACGTTCGACGTGTCGGTGCTGGAGATCGGTGACGGCGTGTTCGAGGTGAAGGCCACGGACGGCGACACCGAGCTCGGCGGCGACGACTGGGACCAGCGCGTCATCGACTGGCTGGTGCAGCAGTTCAAGGCCGCGCACAACGTGGACCTCAGCCAGGACCGCATGGCCACGCAGCGCCTGAAGGAGGCCGCCGAGAAGGCGAAGATCGAGCTCTCGCAGGTCAACCAGACTCAGATCAACCTGCCGTTCATCACCGCGACCGCCGACGGTCCGCTGCACCTCGACGAGACGCTGAGCCGCGCCAAGTTCCAGGAGATGACGGCTGACCTCATCGAGCGCTGCCGCGTGAAGTTCGAGCAGACCCTGAAGGCCGCCGGCGTCAGCAAGAACGAGCTGCACCACGTGATTCTCGTGGGCGGCTCCACCCGCATGCCCGCCGTCGGCGAGCTGGTGATGAGCCTCACCGGCAAGGAGCCGAACAAGTCGGTGAACCCGGACGAGGTCGTGGCCATCGGTGCCGCGGTGCAGGCCGGCGTGCTGAAGGGCGACGTGAAGGACGTGCTGCTCCTCGACGTGACCCCGCTGTCGCTCGGCATCGAGACCAAGGGCGGCGTGATGACGAAGCTCATCGAGCGCAACACCACCATCCCCACCCGCAAGTCCGAGGTGTTCACCACGGCGGACGACAACCAGCCGTCGGTGGAGATCCACGTGCTGCAGGGCGAGCGCGAGATGGCCAGCTACAACAAGACGCTCGGCAAGTTCCAGCTGGCGAACCTTCCGCCGGCACCGCGCGGCATGCCCCAGATCGAGGTCACGTTTGACATCGACGCGAACGGCATCGTGCACGTGACGGCGAAGGACCGGGCCACCAACCAGGAGGCCGACATCCGCATCACCGGACAGTCCACCCTCAGCAAGGACGACATCGAGTCCATGGTGAAGGACGCCGAGGCCCACGCCGAGGAGGACAGGCGCCGGCGCGACGAGGCCGAGGTGCGCAACAACGCGGACTCGCTCGTGTACCAGACGGAGAAGCTGCTGCGCGACCAGTCCGAGGGCGCGTCCGATGCCGACAAGTCGGCGGTGGAGGCCCCGCTCGCGGAACTGAAGGCCGCGCTCACCGGCAGCGACCTCGACGCAATCAAGTCCGCCACCGAGAAGCTGGTGCAGGCCAGCCAGGCAGTCAGCCAGAAGCTCTACGAGGCGGCCTCCCGCGACGCGAATGCGGCCGGCTCGTCCGCATCAGGTGCCTCCGGCCAGGACGACGACATCGTCGACGCCGAGATCGTCGACGAGAAGTAACCCGACATGACCGAGGAGAACCCCGAGCAGCAGCTCGAAGGGCAGACGGACCAGGAGGTGCCGGCCGAAGAGGCCGGGACCACCGGGCCGGACTCCCCGCTGAGCGAGCTGGAGGTCGCGATCATCGAGCGCGACGAGTTCAAGGACATCGCCCTGCGCCTGCAGGCCGACTTCGAGAACTACAAGAAGCGCGTCGCTGCCACGCAGTCCGACGAGGCCGACCGTGCGACCGGACGACTGGCCGAGGCCCTGCTGCCTGTGCTGGACGCGTGCGAGGCGGCATACGCCCACGGCGCGGAGGATGTGAAGCCCGTGTGGTCCGCTCTCATCGGTGCGCTGCAGAAGCAGGGTCTGGAGGCGATGGACCTCGTCGGCAAGCCGTTCGACCCGGCACAGGCGGAGGCCGTGATGCAGGAGCCCGGTGACGGCGGTGAGCCCGTGGTCAGCGAGGTGCTGCGCACGGGGTACACGTGGAAGGGGCGCGTTCTCCGCGCCGCCATGGTGAAGGTGCGGGGATAGGCGTTGGCCGCGCAGCGCGAGTGGTTCGAGAAGGATTACTACGCGGTCCTCGGCGTGCCGAAGGACGCGCCGGCAAAGGACATCACCAAGGCGTACAGGCGTCTCGCGCGCCAGTACCACCCGGACGCGAACCCGGGTGACACGGCGGCGGAGGAGAAGTTCAAGGAGATCTCGGCGGCCTACGACGTGCTCGGCGACGACGCGAAGCGTGCCGAGTACGACGAGGTGCGGCGCATGGGCCCGATGGGCGGTTTCGGCCCCGGTGGCCCCGGCGGCGGGTTCAACTTCGACATGTCCGGCGACGGCCTGAACGACATCCTCTCCCAGATGTTCGGCGGCGCCGCGCGCAATGCCGGCTTCGGCAACGGGCCCCGGCGCGGCCAGGACATGGTCACGTCCATCACGCTGTCGTTCAACGACGCCGCGTTCGGCACCACCACCGTCGTGCCCGGCACGGACGCGAAGGTGCGCATCCCCGCCGGTGTCGACAACGGCCAGCGCATCCGCCTGAAGGGCAAGGGCCGTCCCGGGCGCAACGGCGGCCCCGCCGGCGACCTCTTCGTGGAGTGCAACGTGGTGCCCCACCGCACGTTCGGGCG